>NZ_JBRCOK010000128.1:0-9039 GCF_053501535.1 Bellilinea sp.
GACAGCCGCGCCCGAAACCGCTATAATAATCAAAACATATAACGGAGTGCCGGGAGGAGTAGGTTGACCGGTTACTGACAGAGACGGAGCGCCGCCGGCTGAAAGCCTCCCCAGTTGACCCTGACCGAAGGTCGCCCGGTGAAATCGCCGAAGAAATCCCTGTTCGGGAAAGTAGAACGGCGCGGGTTTGCCCGTTAGCGCAAAGCCTGAATACTGGTTCAGGTTGGAGTGCATTGCCGGCCACGGCAATGAATTGAGGTGGTACCGCGGAAGCAGCCCTTTCGTCCTCAAAGCGAAGGGCTGCTTTTTGATTGAATTTTCACAACTCAGGAGCGAGCATGAATCAACCGTTTTCCTTACCCAAGACCTACGACTTTGCTTCGGTGGAAGAAAAAATTTACGCCCAATGGGAAGCCAGCGGCTACTTCAAGCCAGCCAACGACCCGCGTTCCCCCGACCACGACCCTTCCCGCCGTCCGTTCGTCATTTCCATCCCACCCCCCAATGTGACCGGCGAACTGCATCTCGGCCATGCCATGTTCGTTGCCATGGAAGACCTGATGATTCGCTACCACCGCATGAAGGGCATCCCAACCCTGTGGGTGCCGGGCACCGACCACGCCGGCATTGCCACCCAGTTACAGGTGGAAAAAGCCCTCGCCAAAGAGGGCCTCTCCCGTGAGCAGCTGGGACGCGAGGAATTTTTGCGCCGCACCTGGGCATGGAAAGAAAAATACGGCGGCATCATCACTCGCCAGATTCGCCGGCTGGGCGCATCCTGCGACTGGTCGCGCGAGCGTTTCACGCTGGATGAGGGTCTCTCGCGCGCCGTGCGCGAAGCCTTTGTCCGCCTGTATGAAAAAGGTCTGATCTACCGCGGGCCGCGTATGATTAACTGGTCGCCCGGTTTGAAAACCGCCGTCTCCGACCTGGAAGTAGAATACAGCGAAGAGCCCGGCACCCTTTACTTCTTTAAGTATGTTTTGGCCGACAATCCGCAGGAATACATCCCGGTTGCCACCACCCGCCCGGAAACAATTTTGGGCGATACGGCAGTGGCTGTCCACCCGGAAGACGAGCGTTACCGTGCCTACGTTGGGCGTAAAGTCCTTGTCCCCATTCTCAACCGGGCAATTCCGGTCATTGCCGATGAATATGTGGATCGCGAATTTGGCACCGGCGCGCTTAAAATCACGCCGGCGCACGACCCCAACGATTACCAGATTGCCCTGCGTCACAATCTGGAGATGATCAACATCCTCACCCCCCAGGCCGCCATCAACGAAAACGGCGGGCCGTATGCCGGCCTGGATCGTTTTGAGTGCCGCAAGCGGATGTGGGAAGACATGCGCGCTGCCGGGTTGGTCATCAAAGAACAGCCTTACACCCTCAATGTCCCCCGCTCCCAGCGCGGCGGTGAAATTGTCGAGCCGATGATTTCCACCCAGTGGTTTGTGCGCATTCAACCGCTCGCCGAAGCCGCCCTGCGCGCCGTAAGGGAAGGGCAAATTAAAATCGTGCCGGAACGCTTCACCAAAGTCTATTACAACTGGCTGGAAAACATCGAGGACTGGTGCATCAGCCGCCAGTTGTGGTGGGGTCACCGCATCCCGGTCTGGTACTGCGATGACTGCGGCAAGATCACCGTCAGCCGCGAGGATGCGACCCACTGCGCCCACTGTCAAAGCAGCCGCATCCATCAGGATGAGGATGTGCTGGATACGTGGTTCTCCTCCGGGCTGTGGCCGTTTTCCACACTGGGCTGGCCGGAAGAAACCCCCGACCTGCGCTACTTTTACCCCACCAGCGTACTGGAAACCGGTTACGATATTCTTTTCTTTTGGGTGGCGCGCATGATCATGTTCGGGCTGGAATTCACCGGAAAGCCGCCCTTCCACACGGTGTATCTGCACGGCCTGATCCGCGATGAACACGGTCAGAAGATGAGCAAAACCAAAGGCAATGTGATTGATCCGCTGGAAGTGATGGACGAAATGGGCACCGATGCGCTGCGCTTCACCCTGCTGGTGGGCTCCACCCCCGGCAATGACATGAACCTGAGCCTGAAGAAGGTGGAAGCCAACCGCAACTTTGCCAACAAAGTCTGGAACGCCGGCCGGTTTGTGCTGGGCGCTCTGGCGCAGGCCCCGGCGCAGGCGCAGGCTGCTCCGCAGTGGACACTGGCCGACTCGTGGATTTGGGCACGCCTGCAGCAACTGCTGCGCGATGTGGAGCGTTTGTTCAGCAACTATCAATATGGTGAAGCCGGTCGCCAGATTTACGACTTCTTCTGGTCGGAATTTGCGGATTGGTACGTTGAGATTGCCAAACTGCAACTGGCAGAAGGCGGTGACCGCGCCTTTTACACCGCCCAAACCCTGCTACGGGTGCTGGATGCCTGTCTGCGCCTGCTGCATCCCTTCACCCCCTTCGTTACCGAGGAGTTGTGGGGGCACCTCAAGCGCGCTGCACAGGAAAAAGGCGACGACTTCAGCCCCAAAGGCGGCTGGGAAGAAGCCCTGATCATCGCCCGCTGGCCGCAGGCGCAAGCCGTTGAAGGTTGGGAAGAGGAAAAAATTGCCGATTTCAACCTGATTCAAGAGGTCATCCGCGCCATCCGCAATTTGCGCACCGAAAAGAAGGTCACCCCCGGCAAGCGCATTCCGGCTACCATTGTTGCCGGCAACAAACTGGCTGTATTCCAGCAGCAGGCCGCCGCGATTGCTGCATTGGCCTATCTCCAGGCCGATCACCTCACACTGCTGGCAGATTTAGCGGACAAACCCGAAAATCAGATTGCAATTGTAGTGGCAGGCGTTGAAATTTACCTGCCGCTGGCTGATCTGGTGGACCTGGAAGCCGAACGCGCCCGTCTGCAAAATGAGCTGGCCGAGGCCGAAAAACAAATTGAACGCCTGCGCGGGTTACTGGCTTCGCCCTTTGCCGAAAAAGCCCCCCCAGCGGTGGTCGAAAAAGAGCGGCAGAAACTGGCTACATTCGAAGAAACCGCCGGCCGTCTGCGGGAGCAGTTAGAGAACCTGTAAAGGAACATCAAACTACCCCTTCACAAACGGATGAGGCTTAAAAACCCTCATCCGTTTGTGCCGCTTTCCGCAGGCTGGCACGAATCTGGTACAATTTGTTTCGTTTGTGAACGGAGGAAAGGTTGAGACGAGGCAGCGTAATCATTCTTCGCTGGGTTTCCATTTTATTCCTGTTTTTGGGGGTGCTTTTACTGGTGTTACAGCTGGTGCAATACAGCCGGTTAAGGGCAGCCTTCCCGCCGGGTACTATCATTGCCGGTGTACCGGTTGCCGGGCTAAACCGCCAGCAGGCCGCCGAACGGCTTACCCAGGCCTACAGCGTACCGGTTGAAATCCGCTATGCGGATGCCGTCATTCAGATGCGGCCATCGGCTGCCGGTTTTCGGCTGGACCTGGAAGCCATGCTGGCTGCAGCCGATCAGCAGCGGGTGGCTCAACCTTTTTGGGCCGCCTTTTGGGACTACTTGTGGAACCAGTTTCCCACCCCCGCCGAAGTTCCGCTGCGCGCCAGCTTTTCGGAAGAGCGTTTGCGCGCCTATCTGCGCGACGAAATCGCTGCGCGCTATGACCGGCCGCCTTCACCTGCCTCCCCTGTGCCCGGCACCACCGCCTTCGAGCCGGGTCAGCCCGGCATTGTATTGGATATTGACCGCGCCGTCATTCTTATCTCTGATGCCCTCCGAAATCCTTCCAACCGCGTCGTCAACCTTTCCTTCAACCGCGTAAGTCCCACCCGCCCGGTTTTTCAGAATGTGCAGGTGCTCTTGCAGCAAATTCTCACCACACGCGGTTACGATGGTCTGGCCGAAATTTATCTGCTCGATCTGCAGACCGGGCAGGAAATTAACTTTGCTTACAACGACGGTCAGGTGATTGCCCCGGGCATTGCCTTCACGGCGGCTTCCACCATGAAAATCCCCATTATGATATCCGTGTTCCGGCGCGTGTCTGAACCTGTCCCGCCAGAAGTAACCAACTTACTCGAAGCGATGATCGAACTTTCCGAAAACGATCCGGCAGACCGGCTGATGCAGGTGGTACTGGATTCACGGCTCGGCCCGCTGGAAGTGACCGCCGATATCCAATCGCTGGGGCTGAAAAACACCTTTTTAGCGGGTTACTTTTACCCGGGTGCGCCGTTGCTGCGCACCTATTCCACCCCGGCCAATCAGCGCAGCGATGTCAACACCGATCCCGATCGCTACAACCAGACCACCCCCATGGAAATCGGCGTTTTGCTGAACGACATTTACCAGTGTGCCGTCAACGGCGGGGGAACTTTTCAGGCGGTCTTCCCCGGTGAAATCACCCAGAACGAGTGCCGCCTGATGATCAGCCTGCTTTCCAAAAACCGCATCGGCGTCCTGTTTCAGGCCGGTTTGCCCGAAGGGGTACAAATTGCCCACAAACACGGCTGGATCACCGATCCGCGTGATGGACTGATTCACACAATGAGCGATGCCGGCATTATTTACACCAGCGGTGGCAATTTTGTACTGGTGGTTTACCTCTACCACCCTACTCAATTGTTATTCAATCCCGCCAATGAGTTGATGGCCTTTCTTGCCCAGGGTGTCTATAACTACTATACGCTGGGCAATCCTTAATTCCCTTTCCAGAAAGACTGCTGTAAACGCTCCACCAGCTGCTCAATCGTCCAGCCGAGCGGAGCGGTTAACTCGCGCTCCAGCACAGGGATTGCCTCAGCCAAGCGATCAACCCGTTGCTGCTCCATGCTGTAACGCTGACGCAGCGCATCCATGCGCCTGCTGAAAGGCACAACCTGCCCGTTTTCCACCAGTTTATCGGCGTAATAGACGATTTTTTCTTCCCAGGTTTGCGGGCGTTTACCCTCTTCCAGCAGGTTAAAAAGCATGTGAGTGGCGGCAATTCCAGCCAGTTCCGTTTCTCCGCGCGCTTGCAGCCAGTCAGCCGCTAAATCGCCATGTAAAATATGGCCTCCGCGCGCCGAGATTTTACACAAATCGTGCAGCAGACCGCCGCGGTGAGCCAGCAGGGGGTTGACCATCACACCGCTGTTCCTCAACCAGACGGCAATTTGATAAGATAGCGCGGCAACCATTTCTACATGTACCAGCAGATTGGCTGTTGCATGTTGCTCTAACAGCCACAAGCGCGCCTGATCCGCCCCCGGTAACCGCCGATTTTGCAGTACCTCTGTTAACTCTTCCAAACAGGTCACTTCGGCATCACCCAGTGGCTGTAAAGCCGGCGCAGCCACCCGCTGCGGGTTGAACCACACTGCCCGCCAGCCCGCCAGTACAGCGCCGCCCACATCCCCTAACGCATCATCGCCCACCATAAGCACCGCTTCGCTTCGCACGCCTAAGGCCCGCTCCACAGCGTGGAAAAACCCCTTTTCCGGCTTGCGGGCATTTTCCAGTTCCTGGGGAGTGAAGATGGCCTCAATAAATTCCCCCAAACCAACCCGATTCAACGCTGCGCGCACCTGCTCCGCCGTGGAAATTTCCGCATTGGTACACACAACCAACCGGAAACGGCCGTACAGGGCGGATAGAATCTCTGCCGCGCCTTCCACTGCCTCAACCTGATCCCACTCGACCATGGGACGGTCTTGCGGCCCGCTGCCTTTCATCAGCGTGCCGCCCCAATCAAAGGCGATCACTTCAACACCTTGTGAAATTTCCATTTTTTTCTACCCATTTACAAATGTTGTAAGGAACAAACGAAAATAGTTTTACCACATTTGAGGAACACTTTCAAATCACGGCTGTTCCGGTGCAGGATGGTATAATCCCTGACATGCCCTCTTTGATTGCACTGGATATTGAAACGACCGGGCTGGATGCTCAGAAGGATGCGGTCATCGAAATTGCCGCGGTGCGTTTCAACGGCAGCCGCATCGAGGCCGAGTGGGATACCCTCATCAATCCGCAGCGCCCCATTCCGCCCGCCATCACTGCCCTGACCGGCATCAACAACGATATGGTGCGCAATGCCCCGCCAATCCGCGCTGTGCTGCATGAACTGGCGGATTTCATCGGTGATTCACCGGTGGTTGGTCACAATATCCGTTTCGATTTGAGCTTCCTGCAGCGGCAGGGGATTTTGCCTTTTGTTGAGGCAATTGACACCTACGAAATGGCCGCCGTCCTGCTGCCAACCGCCAGCCGTTACAATTTGGGTTCATTAGGACAGATTCTGGGGATTCTCATCCCCAATTCCCACCGCGCGCTGGACGATGCCCGCCTTGCTCACGCCGTTTTCTGGCAGTTGTACCAACGCGCCCTGGAATTACCGATTGAATTGCTGGCCGAAATCGTCCGTCACAGCGAACCCGTCGAATGGGACGGCAGCTGGATTTTCCGGCAAATCCTGCGGGCGCGCTCCCGTCAACCCATTGAAGCCCGCCAGACCCGCCAGCAGCAATATGACGGATTGTTTGCAGCCGAACATCGCCTGGCTGCACCGCTTACCCTGGTCGAAACTCCTCAGCCGCTGGATGAGGATGAAGTCGCCTCCATACTGGAACCGGGCGGGCTGTTTGCACGCTACTTTGACCAGTTCGAATACCGCAGCCAGCAGGTGGAGATGCTGCGGGCGGTCACCCGCGCTCTTTCAAACGGGGAACATCTGATGGTCGAAGCCGGTACCGGCATTGGTAAATCCTTTGCCTATCTGGTGCCGGCTGCTCTATGGGCTATTCAAAACAATACCCGCGTGGTGATCTCCACCAACACCATCACCCTGCAGGAGCAGCTGATCAACAAAGACATCCCCGATTTACGTGACGCCCTCAAACTCGACCTGCGTGCCACTGTCCTGAAAGGACGCAGCAATTATCTCTGCCCGCGCCGGCTGGAAGCCCTGCGACACAAAGGTCCCGAAACACCCGAAGAATTGCGCATACTGGCCAAAGTACTGGTCTGGCTGCAAGAAGGCGGGCGGGGTGACCGTTCTGAAATTAACCTGAACGGCCCGGCCGAGCGCGAGGTGTGGATGCGCCTTTCGGCTGAGGATGAGGGCTGCAAAGCCGAAGTATGCGTAAGCCGCATGGGCGGTGCCTGCCCCTTTTACCAGTCCCGCCAGCAAGCCCTCAGCGCCCACCTGATTATCGTCAATCATGCGCTGTTGCTCTCCGATGTAGTCACCGGAAGCCGGGTACTGCCCGAATACCAGTATCTGATTGTGGACGAAGGTCATCACATCGAGTCGGCCTCGACGAATGCACTCAGTTACCGCGTCACCCAAAACGATCTCTCGCGCCTTTTGAACGAACTTGGGGGAACTTCCAGCGGTGTTTTGGGGCGGCTGGTTAGTTTGCTCAAAGAATTCCTGCGCCCATCCGATTTTGGGCTGCTCACAAAAACGGTACAACGAGCAACCGACCTGGCCACGCGCCTGGATTTTGACCTCAAACAATTCCTTAAGAGTATCGAAGTCTTCATGGAAAACGCCCGGGAAGGCAAACCGGTCAGTTCGTATGGGCAGCAGGTGCGCATTTTACCCTCAACCCGAAAGCTGCCCGATTGGACAGAGGTCGAAATTCAATGGGACAGCACCAACGAAACCCTCAGCCTGCTGCTCAACCTGATTGCTGAATTACACAAAGGAATCAGCGAGGGGCTTGAGCGGATGGGGGAAGATGTTGAAGACACCCTCGCCAATTTAGCCAGTATCCACCGCCGTTTGAGCGAAGCGCAGGCTTACATCCATGGACTGGTCAGCCAGCCGGACCCCGCAGCCATTTACTGGGTAGAAATCAGTCCCAACAACAACCGGCTATCCCTGCAAATTGCCCCGTTGCACATCGGGCCATTGATGGAAAAATACCTCTGGCATGAAAAGAACAGCATTATTTTGACCTCTGCCACCCTGACGGCTGAAGGTGAATTTAATTACCTGCGTTCGCGCCTGAATGCCGATGAGGCCGATGAACTGATTCTCGGCTCACCGTTCGATTACGAAAATGCGGCGCTGCTCTTCATCGCCAAAGACATTCCCGAACCGGTAGATGCCAACGGCTATCAACGTGCGGTTGAACACAATCTGATTCGGCTGGCACGCGCCACCGGCGGGCGGATGCTGGTGCTGTTTACTTCGTATGCCCAACTGCGGCGCACTTCACAGGCAATCACCCCGGCTTTGCTGGAAGCGGGAATTCAGGTCTATGAGCAGGGTGAGGGTGCGTCTGCCAATCTCCTTTTGGAAACTTTTCGGGAAAGCGATAAAGCCGTTTTGCTGGGAACCCGCGCTTTTTGGGAAGGGGTGGATATCCCCGGTGAGGCTCTTTCGGTGCTGGTTATCGTCAAGTTACCCTTCGATGTGCCTTCTGACCCGATCATTGCCGCCCGTTCGGAAACATTTGACGATCCTTTCAACGAATATCAACTGCCGGAAGCCATTTTGCGTTTTCGCCAGGGTTTTGGGCGGCTGATTCGCACCCAGTCCGACCGCGGGGTGGTTGTCATCCTCGACCGACGCATCCTTTCCAAGCAGTATGGCAAGGCTTTCCTCGAATCCCTGCCGCAATGCAAGGTTCACGTCGGTTCGCTGAACGACCTGCCTGCCATCACCACACGCTGGTTAAACCTCTAAGCAGATAGCTTATAAAAAACGTCAGTTCGGGATAAATCCTTTTTTGCATCCAATTTCAGAATTTTGCCCCCTCCTGCGCCTCCCCCAATATCGAGGAAGCAATATTGGGGGAGGTGGGAGGGGGTCCATTTCCCTGCTCGCCGCGGTTTGTGCTTAACCCAAACCCACGTTAAATAGACCACTACTTCCAATTGGAGGAAAATTTCAGCCTGAACGCCTTCACGGCAGCGTATTGCCGGCCGCCAGATAAATTTCATACCACTCTTCGCGGGTGAGGTTCACCTCGGCTGCTTTCACGCAGTCCTTCAACCGTTGAAGATTGGTAGTGCCGACCACCGGCTGCATTTTAGCAGGGTGGCGAAGCAGCCAGGCAATCGCGAGGGTCGTTTTCGTCACCCCATACCGCGCGCCAATC
>NZ_JBRCOK010000129.1:0-21786 GCF_053501535.1 Bellilinea sp.
TAATTATAGCAAAAATCGGTGGCCGTTTCAATAGGCGGAAGGTCGATCGGGTAATTTGTCATGGAAAATTGTGACGGTTGTAAATGGTTTGACCGGATTGTTGCGGGCACCTGGAGTGCCATCCACAAGCATAGGAAGGGAGACTCCCGCTAACATTATTCACGTCAAGTCTGCATTCCGGAGATATGTTACAATTTTTTCACTTGGATTGCTGATGAACGCTGAATTCACCCTTCCTACCCTTTATCCTACCAATCGAAGCGGGCCGGTGCGGTGGGTTTTATCGCACCTGAAATATCAATGGTGGCTGGTGATTATTGCTGTCATTGGAGCGCTGGGAAACGCCGGACTTGCCGGGGTGGTTCCGGTGATGATTGGGCAGGCAGTCAATCTGGTGAGCGGGGGTGCGTTTGAGGTCAATGGGTTATTAAGAATTGTTTTGATTATTGTCATATCGCAAACGATCCGTGGTTTTCTGCAGTTTGCCCGCAATTTTGGCTTTGAGGTGATTGCCCAAAGGATAGAACGCAATATCCGGCAGGAGTTGTATGTTTCACTCCTGGGTAAAAGCATGACCTTTCACAACCTGCAACCGGTGGGGGATACCATGGCGCGGGCTACCAATGATGTTCGCGAGGTGAATTTCTTATTTTCGCCTGGGGTCAATTTGGTCATTGGTTCGTTGATATTTATATTTGTCCCAATCTTTCTTGCCCCTCGTTATCATCCTTCGTTGGTGCTTGTCCCTCTTCTATTTGTTGTCGTCTATTTTATTCTTTTGAGGTTTTACCTGAAAGAACTTGAACCGGTTACCGACGAAGTTCGCCATTCTTTTGGCATTTTGAATACGCGGTTAAACGAAGCGTTGGATGGCATTGAAGTAGTGAAAGGGGCTGCTCAGGAAGAGGGCGAAGTGGCGCTGTTTGGCAAAAATGTGGATCGTTACCGCAAGGCTGCCGTCCGACAGGGGGATATTGAAGCGCGCTTTTTACCGGCGTTGCTGCTGGCGGTTGCAATGGCTGGGGGACTGCTTCATGCGCTTTTGCTTTTCCAGAGGGGCTTAATAAATACTGGCGATGTGGTTGCCTATTTCGGTTTGCTGGTAATGCTTTCCTTTCCCACATTCGTTTCGATTTTCGCGTATTCTCGCATCTCGTTGGGCTTGGCCGGGGCGCGCAGAATTCTGGAGTTGATGAACCGGGAGAATAACCTTGATCAAAATGAACGGGGTTATCAGGGTAGGATGCGGGGGGAAGTCACCTTTGAAAATGTCTATTTTGCCTACCAGAACCAGGAAGTGGTGTTGAAAAATATCTCGTTCCACGTAAAGCCGGGGCAAACCGTTGCCATTGTAGGGCAAACCGGCAGCGGAAAGACCACCCTGGTCAAGCTGATCAACCGCATTTACGATGTCAGCAGCGGCCGGATTCTGGTGGATGGCGTTGACGTACGTGATTGGAATCTGGAAGCACTGCGCCGGCAAATTTCCATTATCGAGCAGGATATTTTCCTTTTTTCCCAAACCATTGCGGAAAATATTGCCTTTGGTCACCCTGAAGCATCATTGGAGGAGATCATTGAAGCGGCAACCGCAGCGCAGGCCGATGAATTTATCCGATCTTTTGAAAAGGGCTACGATACGGTGATCGGCGAGCGCGGTGTAACCCTTTCGGGAGGCCAGCGCCAGCGGTTAGCCCTGGCGCGCGCCTTTTTGACCCAGCCAAGCATTCTTATTCTGGATGATTCAACCAGCGCTATCGACTCGGCAACTGAGGATAAGATTCAGCGGGCAATTTACACTGCGGCGCAAGGGCGGACTACCTTCATCATCACCCATCGCCTTTCGCAAATTCGTTGGGCGGATGTCATCCTGGTTTTGCGCAAGGGCGAACTGGTTGCAGCCGGCAGCCATGATGAATTGATGAAGAGCAGTGATGCATATCGCAATATCTTTCAGGAATTGTGAAAGGCGATACAGGAGTAGTCTGTTATGGGATTTTTTGCCGGGTTAGATGCCGAAAAATATGACCGAAAATACAGCGATCGAGAATTGATCCGGCGTATTTTGAACTATTTTCGACCGCATTTTGCAAGACTTTTTGTGGTCGGCTTTCTGGTTTTGATTGTTTCTGGGGCAGGGGCGTTGATGCCCATATTGGTATCCAGAGGCATTGATTATCTAAAAGATGAATTGACTCCAATCAACGTACTGTTTATTCCATTTGCTGTCATGCTGACGGGAGTTATTGCCTGGCTGGCAAACTGGCAGGCGCGGCGGTTGATTGTCCGTTCGGTTGCGGACGTGGTGGCGCGGCTTGCCAACGAGGCGTTTGCTTCAGCCGCAGAGCATGACCTGTCCTTTTATGATCAATTTTCCACAGGAAAAATTGCCTCTCGGATTACCAGCGACACGCAGGATTTTGGTCAGCTGGTGGTTCTGACCACTGATCTCATCTCGCAAGTCGTTGAATCATTGATTCTTGCGATTGTACTGGTCAACCTGGAATGGCGACTGGCATTAACCCTTTTTGCGATCATTCCGATTGTCGGGGTTTTGGCAATGAGCTTTCGCGGCCTGGCGCGCAAGGTAACGCGGGCGGGAATGCGCGCGATGGCAAATGTCAATCAGACCATCAAAGAAACGGTTTCCGGAATTGCGGTTGCAAAAAATTTCCGTCAGGAAGGGCGAATTTTCGAGCTGTTTGACCAGTCCAACCGTCTGTCGTATCAGGTCAATGTTCGGCGCGGGCTGGTACTTTCGATGGTTTTTCCGGTACTGAACACTGTCGGGGGCTGGATGACGGCACTATTGGTATACGTAGGGGGAATAAGTGCTGTTCAGGGGGCTGTGACGGTTGGTGCCTGGTACCTGTTTTTATTAAGCCTCGATCGTTTCATGTTTCCGGTGATGAATTTATCGTCATTCTGGACTCAAATTCAAAACGGCCTGTCGGCGGCTGAACGGGTGTTTGGATTGATTGATGCCGATCCCAGTGTCGTTCAAACCGGCGATGTGAAGGCTCCGCGATTAAGGGGACAAATTGACTTTAATCATGTTTATTTTCGATATACAGATGCTTCACCAGTGCTAGAGGATTTCAATCTACACATTTCTCCGGGAGAATCGGTAGCGCTGGTTGGTCATACCGGTGCGGGAAAGTCCTCGGTTGTGAAATTGATTGCGCGATTTTATGAATTTCAAGGGGGTGAAATTTTGATTGATGGAATGGACATTCGCAGTTTTGATTTGGGTAGTTATCGTTGTCAATTGGGGATTGTGTCGCAGGTGCCGTTCCTATTTTCAGGAACATTATTGGAAAACATTCAATATTCCTGCAAAGGCGCAAGTGAGGAGGAAATTGAAAGGCTGGCTTATCAGATTGGAAATGGTGAATGGCTGGAAGCCTTGCCAGATGGTTTGATGACCCAGGTGGGTGAGCGGGGAGGCCGATTGTCCATGGGGCAGCGGCAGCTGGTTTCATTGATGAGGGTTTTGGTTCAGAAGCCGGCCATCTTTGTGCTGGATGAAGCCACTGCCAGTATTGATCCCTTTACTGAAAGACAAATTCAACAGGCTTTGGAAATGGTTCTTTCACAAAGCACCAGCATTTTGATTGCTCACCGATTATCTACAGTAAAAGCGGCCGATCGAATTATTGTTTTAGATCATGGAAAAATAATTGAGGAAGGCAATCATGAGGAATTAATGAATACCGGCGGTCATTACGCCGATCTTTATAATACCTATTTTCGACATCAGTCTCTGTCATATATTGATCAGGCTGGAAAGATGCGAGAAGAAGTAACCACTAAAATTGGGAGGCTAAGATGATTTATAAATGGATGACCCTGTTCAATCGCATTGACCCGATCATTACGGGTTTTATGGCGCGTTATTCTATAACCTTTTTGAGAATCAGCCTGGGAATCAATTTTTTCTGGTTTGGTGTGTTGAAGTTCTTTCCGGGCCTCAGCCCTGCGCAGGGATTGGCTGCAAGAACAATTGAAGTACTGTCATTTGGTTTGATTGGCAGCGAAATTTCTGTGCCGTTGCTTGCAGCGTGGGAATGTCTGATTGGATTGGGGTTGATCACCGGTAAGTTTTTGCGGGCTACCTTGTTGTTGTTGTTTCTCCAAATGGCAGGCACAATGACCCCGCTCGTTTTGTTTCCCGCCGAAACCTTTGTTCGTTTTCCTTACGCCCCGACTTTAGAAGGCCAGTACATCATCAAGAATCTGGTGTTAATTTCAGCGGGGTTGGTGGTGGGTTCTACCGTGCGCGGCGGTCGAATTGTGGAAAAGACAACCTGATTTGATTTACTCCAATCGCCATGAATAGAATCTTGCTATCCGGAATAGTCCTGTCTTTGTTGGTCTTAAGCGGCTGCACGGTGTATGAAGCCGGCAACCTGAAGATTATTGATATTTGGGCTCAGGCTGCCCTGTTAGCCTATTCGGAAAAAATGTCAGAGCACGCCTATCATATTCCGGTTAGCAACGATGCCCCTGTTTATTTTCAGATTGAAAATCAGGGAGAGGAAACAGAGACCTTGATCGGCGGTTTCAGTGAGATTTGTGAGAAGGTTGAGGTGATTGGGGAAGAGGGAAATCAAATTCGACTTGAGCCGGGAGAAAAGGTAATCCTTTCTCCAAAATCAGGATTATCCATTCAATTAAGAAATCTCAAGCAGGATCTATTACCTGCTCAGAAGATCAAAATCACTTTGTTTTTTGAACGGCAGGGAGAAGTTGAATTCGTTGTTCCGGTGAAGCTGCCCCAAAATTAACTTTCTTGACCTTCCATTTTGGAGATCAGTTCCAAAAATGCCTCGACGATTTTTGGATCAAAGTGTTTGCCGGCTTGTTCGCGCAAATAGGAAATTACCTCTCGTTTTTTCCATGCCGGGCGATAAGGTCGATCGGATAATAAGGCGTCCCAAACATCCACCACAGCAAAAATTCGCGCAGCCAGCGGAATTTCCTCGCCCTTCAAGCCGCGCGGATATCCGCTTCCATCCCATTTTTCGTGGTGGCAGTAGGGAATTTCAAGGGCAGGTTTGAGAAATGGAATACCGGACAGCACATCATACGCCATTTGTGGATGGCGGCGCATGATTTCCCATTCTTCGGGTGTCAACGGACCCGCTTTATTTAAAATAGCATCTGGTATACCCATTTTTCCAATGTCGTGGAGCAAAGTACCCCGCCGAATATCGGGTAATTGGTTTTCCTCCACACCCAGTTTTTTTGCCAATTCCAGGGTGATTTGTGTAACCCTCTGACTGTGGTTTTGCGTTTCAGCATCGCGAATTTCAAGGGCCTTTGCCCAGCCTTGCAGGGTTGTGTCATAAGCGATTTGTAATTCATTGATATGGTGCTGCAGGTCAGTAAGTAACTGGATATCTTCAATTGCAATGGCAGCCTGACCCGCCAGCATTTCTAAAAAGTTCATCCACTCATGGTTTGGCTTGATTTCGGCACGCTTCCATAGTTGAAGTAATCCCCATTCATTCTTTTTTGTTATAAGGGGTACTCCCATATAATCCTCAAAGCCTTCTTTATCAATCATTTCTTTGAATTCATTTACTAAAATGGCGGATAAGTCTGATTTTTTAATGTGAATAATTCGATCAAGGTCGGTTCTTAAACCAGGGTATTTCATTCGCATGGCGGGAAGTTCGTTCAAACGGAACCCAATAAACGCAGATAGATGATACTGGTCCGTTTGCGGTTCTTTCAGCCAAATGCAAGCAGCATCCACTTTTTGATGTTCTACGACAGCCTCTAACAAAACTTTTAAGCGTTCCTGTAAATCTCTCCCATGAGTTATGGTTAAATCAATTTTTCTCAAAGCGGATAAATAATTCACAGTTTTTTGGGTTTTTTCCTGCAAAATTGTTCTCTGAATGGCGTTACCAACCATTTCGCTCATCGCCGTAAGAATCTGTTGATCGGTATCATTAAAGGGTTTATTCTTCCCGAGCAAAAGAGCTCCAATCGGTTCTTCAGCGGAAAGCAGGGGTAATACCACCACATAAGGGTGATACTGTTCAGAATAGCGCTGAAGAAAATTCGGATCATTTACAACATCGTTCTGAAAATACGGTAATTTACTCCGCAAGGCGTAACCGGTAATCCCCTGCTCGATTGAAAACTCGGCCCCGATCCATTGCTGCCCTTTTCCAACACCATATACAAAACGATATTGTGTTTCATTTTCTATGGACTTCATGGCCACTGCAACGGTTTCAATTTCTAACAATGAACTGATGGTATGCACGATTGTTTGCACCATATCTTCAGTGGTATAGGTTTGGCGGATGCTTTCAGAGAGCTTTAATAAGGCGGATTGGTAACGTTCAGTTTGCTTCTGGGGAGTAATATCTTCAAACAACGTAGCAAATTGACCTCTGACCGGGGAGAAGGCAAAAACACGGTAATAGCGGTCAAGTTCTTGCGAGTAATTTTCAATCAGGGCTGGTTTGCCTGTCAGGGCAACTTTGCCGTAGGTCTCAATCCAGTATGATTCGGTATTAGGTAACACCTCAAGAACTGTTTTTCCAATGATGGCATTGGCTGATAATCCAGTCAATTTTTCAAATGCAGGATTTACGGCAATGAAACGATAATCTTTGGGATGATTATTCTCGTTGAGTATCATTTCATGGAGTGCAAAGCCGTTTAACATCGTTTCAAACAATTGCCGATATCGCTGCTCACTCATCTTGAGAGACTTTTTAAACTGCTCGATTTCAGTTATGTCATGCCATCTTGCAAACAACGCCACATCCCCTGCGTAAGGAATGGCTGTCAGGGACACTTCGGCAAGAAATTCGCTGCCATCTGCACGCGTATGTAGCCATTCAAATGTGACTGCCCCTTCTTTGAGGGCTTCTTTTTGGTATATTTCAGCTTTTTCTTTGCTCGGGTTGCCATCTGGTTGCATAGGTGGTGAAATTTGGTCCGGCGATTTCCCAATGATTTGCATTCGGTTGGCGCGAAGATTGAGCAAAGCAGATTGATTCAAATCCATAATTACTCCATTGACGATCAAAAGACTTGGATCAGATGATTTGTGGAATATACGCTGAAATTTTTCTTCACTCCTCAATAACTCAACTTCGCGCTGTCTTCGTTCTTTAGCCATATACAGGGTTGAACGAAGCGAATCATCTGAGATGGGTTGAAAAATAAATCCATCAATCAGCTTACTAATCGTTGATAGAAAATTCTCGGTGGTTTTTTGAGATTCAGGCTCAAGGATTAAAATTAAGAGTGCGCGGTTGTTTTTACGAATTTCATCAAGACATTCAAACAGGTTGGATTCAGGGGCAGCATCAATGTCAAAGAAAATTACGATTTCTTTTTCGGTTGTACAACAAATTTCCAGTAGTCTTTCGTGAGATTTAACAATAATGATATCTGTCCATCCCATAAAATTTAATTGAGTAGATAGGGAATGGATGAGTAACTCGTTTTTTGAGACCAGAACCACTTTGGAAGGAAACATAAATTGTATAAAGTGAATTGATTATACACACCTGATAATATAATGTATCACAATAATCATGTATTTGCTGTAAAAGACCGATAAAAAAGCATCCCACATTTGTGCAGGATGCTTTTTTTATAACAAACCGGCGCTTTCAACAGCAGTTAACCATTAAAACTTTCAATATCCTTCCATCCAGTGGTTACATAGGTGGTTAATTCACTGACGCTCAGGTCTTTGATTCCTAATTTTTCCAGTGTTCTTCCGCGCCGCCAGTAATCAGTGCGGTGGATGATGCAGGCCAAACGTATCACACTGTTGATCCCATTGACCGAAACGCCATAGCGTTCGCCCAATGAAGCAATCGGAACCAGACTCATTGGAACATCTTCAAAGATATAACGGTGGTTGAGGGTGGCTGGGGCTTTAATGCCATAGTAACCGGTCTGATTATGAATGCGATCATAAAGGGTTTCTCCGGTAACGTTGTATGCCAGTTCCAGCCACTCCAAGGCTGTGCGGGCACGAATGCCCAAAGCTGAAGCGACCGTAACTCTTTCACGATCGAGAATTTCCAAGACGCGAGCAACCGAGGGAGTGACCCCGTCAATGTAAAATTGAAAATCGCCATGTGTGGCTTCAATCCATCCTGCATTGAGGATCGTCAAAGCCGGATGAAAAATTGCCCCCATGTTATTCAAACCGGTGTGCAGCACATTAACACCATCAATGTATTGCGGAAAAGCAACTCGGATTTGTTCAAGTACCAAAGGAGTCTTAACAGCGGGTAGAGCTGCCAGTGGAACTGCCTCCTTGATGCGGAATATGCGTGCCTGGGCAGGACCGTCTGCTCGGCTGGCATAGATAAAGGTTTCTGCCTCTGCTACGTTGACCTCGACATTGCATCCGCTTCTTCGAAGAATGACATCAAATTCAATTGCACCAAGCGTTCTGCCCGGATGAAGGATGATGGTTTGTCCTTCTTTCAGGTGGCAGGCTATTTTATGGGCGATTTCTGCATGAGCAGAAGATGGCAATACCACCATGATGACCTGAGCATCTTTGATGGCAGTGCCAATGTCGTCGGTAACGATTCGAATTTTTCCAAATCCTTTAGGTCCGCCTTCGTAACTTTCCAGATCAATTCCCCCTCGCTTGGCAATGATTTCAATATGGGCATAGGTGCGATTGTATAGACTTACATCAAAACCCATCAAAGCCAGATGGGCAGCCATCGCTTTTCCGCCGTTGCCGGCACCAATCACTGCGAATCGTGAAATATCAGACATTGGATTACCCTCCCGATTTGAAGAATTGTTCCAGTCTTTGGAGTTCAGAAATGGGATTACCATTTTCATCAACCGCGTGACAGGCTCCGTTAATGATGCGTGTGCGGATCATCCCTCTGCCAAAGCGGTTGTTTTTCAGTTGCGGAGCGTCCAGAATGCCCGTGGTGACAGACCTTGCCAGAACGTCAGGGTCAGTGAAAGGATCGCGGGTTGAATCATGGGAGAGGCTTTGAATTGCCTGGAGAGTGACTTTCGCTTCCGAAACAAGATTTTCTTTTCGTTTAACAAGGTTGGGGTCATAAATCATAGCTGGCTGACCCCCTAGCGCGTTCTCAATCGAGCGCCGAGCCATTTTGGCGGCTTCAATGACCTCGTCGGCAGTGGCTGCATGGTCGGCTTCCGTATGACCAACAATATGGACAATATCCGGTTTAAGCGCCATTTGTAAGTAGATACTGGCAGCCAGATGGGCTCTGGCGGAAGGCGGGTCAAGCGGATAAGACAACAGGCCAGTGCGAGTTTGAGTCCAGATCCGAAAATCCGCACCAGCGAGCGGTTGAATCAGTTCAAGAATTGCCAGCATCTTGGCCAGGTCCATACTGTCTGAAGTGCCGGGCGGGCTGTTGAACATCAATTGTGCAATATAATCTTTCACCCCAAAGGCTTTGGCATTATAGGCTGAAAGGAAAGCAGATACAACAAAAACTACATCAGGCGCATCTCGCATCCCCCAGTGATGTGGTTCATTCAATTCTACCGGGATATTTTTATCCCCGTACCATGTCATGACGCGCTGGTGCTCACGGATGGAGCCGGCTAAATCCCATGGACCGCGGCCATCCATTTGATTGAACCAGAAAAGCGGAATGGCACACCAGGCGTTATTAATGGTTTCTATGTATAACTCAGCCAGACGAATGAAGTCATCCGTGCCTGAGTATGTTCGTAAAAGGGGATAGTTGCCGGTTCGAGATGCCTGATAGAGCATGCGGTAATCCCCCGCAGAACGTACCGGAACACCGCCTGCGCCTTTACGGCGCGGATCTTGTCTTTCTGGATGGAAAAAATTTTCCTGGGCATCCTGGTCAATACCCAAAGAGATCACATCCAGGACTCGCGCCTCAGCAATTTTTCGTATTCCATCTCGGGTATCTTCCAGGCTGGGTAAACCAAAATGATGTCGCAAGAGGGGAAATGGCGCTTTCCATAAACGACGCTCAACCGTAGTTTGGGGAAAAGCGGATTCTCCAGAATGTTCAGTTTTTTCACCACGCAGGTAGGCTAAAGTTTCCTCTGTTAATTCGGAACCATCAAAAATTTTTTCAAAAAAACCGAGCCCTTTGGCTCGTTCGGCAACCGGTGGTGTACCGGCAAAAGCAAAACGAATTCCTTTTGACCTTAATTCATCAGCGGCTTCCGCAAATTCACCAAGTAATCTTTCCCCAGTTTCAGGAGTCAGGCGGTATGAAACCCCAACCAAATCAGCATTTTCTCGAATTGCTGCCTGAATAAACTCTTTTACCGGCACCGCTGGGCCTAAAAAGACTGTTCGCCATCCAGCTATTTCTGCCAGCTTTAGAAAATTGCTGACACCGGCAACGTGGACACATTCTCCCAGTGCGCCGGCAACAACTGTTTTCATGCACACCTCCATTTCACACGAAAAAAGGGGCTACAAAAATTTTTCTTCATCCACCAATAAGTTTTTCAATGTTGGGTGGGTGATGGCGAATTGGACATGACGCCATGTAATACTGGTATTTTTATTATAACTGATTTTTTCCGCCTCTGATTTTGTAACAAAATCACGCCAAAGTCATCTAATTCAATGGCAAGATTAATCAAAGGAGTGGAACCTCAATGGCTGAAACAAAGGTCAATCATCCCAAAGTGATCATTTTTACAACGCCGACCTGCTCATTTTGTAACATGACTAAAAAGTACCTGCGCGAGAAAGGTGTCCGGTTTAAGGAGGTTGATGTCAGTCGTGATCCTGTTGCCGCTCGAGATATGATAAAACGCTCGGGGCAGATGGGCGTGCCGGTTTTGGATATAGGTGGGAAGATCGTGGTCGGATTTGACCGTCCAAAAATCAACCAGTACTTAGGAATTAAATAAATTCAGGAGGCTGAAATGACAGAAATTAAAGTTCAACCCATGGGGGCTCGCATTCTAGTGAAACCGCTGGAGCAGGAAAGCAAAACCGCAACCGGTTTATATATCCCCGAAACAGCCAAAGAGAAACCACAAACGGGTGTGGTTGTTGCTGTAGGGGATGATGAGGACATCAAACTCAAGGTGAATGATAAAATTTTATTCGCAAAATATAGTGGAACAGAAATCAAGCTGGGCGGTGATGATTATCTCATCATGGAATGCAGTGATGTTTTGGCTAAGGTACTTGATTAATTGAGATTAGCATTTCAACAAAAAACAGCCGGTTCCACAAGCCGGCTGTTTTTTTGTTGTCCCTGTGGGGAGGTGATAACTATAAAAATGGCCAGTTTTAACCTGGTCAAAATAACGGGGCTGAAACTGGTATTTGTGCAGATTACAAAACCAAAGGTTTCATTGAAAATCAAAAGGAATTAAACCGCCGTATCAGAGCCATTCAATCATCGTGAATCGGAGGTGAATCCCAAAAATCAACTTCTAGAAGTCTGTCCCTTTTTTTTCCACAAAATCTTGAAAGGAATTGAAGATGAAACGAGTAAATTATTTTTGGATGCTGCTGATTGCATTCTCGCTGGTGATGAGTGCCTGTCAGCCAGCTGTCGAAACAATTGAAGTTGAAAAAGAAGTTGTCAAAACGCAAGTGGTCGAAAAGGTTGTGGAGGTTGAGAAAGAACCCTCCGAGGTACTTTCTTTCTCGACTCCTCACCCAATTCTTTCGGATGTGCGAGTACGTCAGGCGATGGCTTACTGCACCAATAAAGACGAAATCATCCAGGCTGTTTATCCTTTTCTCTCACCAGAAGAGCGGGCTGAACTGGTGATGGACACTTTCATCCCCAAAAATCACTGGGCATATGCTGGGGATGAAAATGTAACCATTTATCCATTTGACCCGGAAAAGGGTAAAGCTTTACTAGAGGAAGCTGGTTGGACGGATGAAGATGGTGACAATGTTCGCCTGAACGCGGATGGTGAACCATTGATGTTGGAACTGGTTTTGACAGAAGCACCACACCGCAAGATATTGGCTCCAGTCTGGCAGCAACAGATGAAAGCATGTGGTATTCGCGTAGCCGTAAACCATGTACCTTCCACATGGCTGTATGGGGATACTACCGGTTTGGCGCGCCGTGAATTTGAATTGGCAGACTATGCCTGGGTTGGTCAATCTGATCCCTCTGGCAGAACCTTGTATGCCTGCGATCAAATTCCTACCGCGGAAAATAACTGGGAAGGTCAAAACGCGATGGGATGGTGTAACCCGGTTGCCTCACAAGCCATTGTGAAAGCCACCAACACCATCAATCAGGAGGACCGCAAGGAACCGTACAAGATTGTTCAACAAGAATTCACCAAAGACATGGTTTCTTTACCGTTGTACAATCATCTGGAAATTTTTGCGTCCAATCCGAACTTGAAGGGATTTAATCCCCAACCGGGTGAGGAGTATTACAGTTACAACGTCGCTGAATGGGAAATCCCCGGAAAAGATACGATTGTGATCGGCTTCACCCAGGAACCGGCTTCGATGTTTGCACTGGTGGAACAGGGTGTTTCAGCGATCATCGCCAACTCACTTGTGCATGGCCTCGCCTTCTCTACAATCAATTACGATTTTCAGGGGATTGCTCAAAAGGTACCTTCCACCCTGGATAGTGGTTTGGCTCAAAATCTGGATGTGGAAGTCAAGGAAGGCGATCTTGTTTATGACGTGGATGGCAATCCGACTGAATTAAAAACCGGCGTAGAGGTTTATAACTCTGCGGGTGAGGTGGTGACCTTTGATGGCACGCCGATTACAATGAAACAACTGACCGTTGAATATCAGTTCCGTGATGATATGGTATGGTCGGATGGCACGCCGGTCAGTGCTGCAGATTTTGCCCTGCGGTTCAAAATTGACTGTGATGAAAATTCAGGCGCAACCTCATTCAATACCTGCCGATCTATTCAATCCTATGAAGTGAATGACAGCGGTTATACCGTAACCTATCTGCCGGGTGTTCAGGATCCGCTCTACTTCCGGGCTTTAATGGATCCGCGTTTGTCAAATGTTTATCCTGCGCATCGCGTGCTGGCGGATGGGCGCAAACTGGCAGACGTTCCCGCTGAAGAGTGGGCAACCTTACCAGAAATTGCCGAATTCCCAATTGGTGTTGGCCCCTACGTCCTGAAGGAATGGGTCAAAGGCGAAAAGATGGTTTTTGAAGCCAATCCCTATTACTATGGCGGAGCACCCAAGACCAAAACCATCGTCATCTCAATCATCACCCCTGATAACGCCGAAGCCCAACTGTTGGGTGGACAGGTGGATATCCTGGATAGCACAACGCTCAATACGATTTCAGATGCGATGAGAAAAGCAGCGGATGAAGGGAAAATTAACCTTTACACCCTGCCCGGCGGAACCTGGGAACATATTGACATGAATCTTTATCTGCCGTAACTCCTTTTGTAAAAAGGGTTTCGGAAAATCGGTGTGGCGCTGCAGGGCGCCACACCGACCTGTAATCGAGTTCTGGGAGGGTGACCCTGCACGCCCTTCAAGAAGTCCGTTACAGGAAACCTGAAAGTTTAAGGAGAACTCACATGCTTGGGTATATTGCTCGCCGTTTGCTTCAGATGGTGGGTGTGGTGTTGATTTCGGCTGTTGCCACCTATGCCCTCTTGAATCTTGCGCCGGGCGGACCGTTGACCGGCTTGCGCCAACAACAACAGGGTCGTAATCGTATCACCGCGGCGGATATTGCTCGAATCCGGGCATATTATGAATTGGACCTATATTTACCCATCCGCTTCAGCCGATGGCTGATCGGTCAACCCCGGGGTAGTATTGAAGTGGGTGGGGTGGAATGGTTTGCGAACACACCCATCGGCTGTCGACAACCGATTGAAAAAAATATCCGCAATGAAAAAGGTAAGATCGAGACAAAGGTTGTCGGATGTCAAGACTATGTTTATCTGCGTGATCTGTCAGGCAGAAAGGTTAGTCGCGGGATTTTACTGGGCGATTTTGGGGCATCGTGGAAGTTGCTGCGAGATCGGCCGGTGAGTGACTTGATATTAAGCAGATTACCCAAAACCATTGAGCTGATTGGGCTTTCGACGTTACTTTCTCTGTTGTTGGGCATTCCGCTCGGTATTTATTCGGCGGTAAAACAGTATTCACGTTTTGACTATATATTTACTTCACTGGCTTTTCTTGGCTCGGCCATGCCAACCTTCTTCTTTGGGATTTTGATGATTCTGATCTTTTCGATTTTACCCAAATCAGCGGGGCTGCCTTACCTTCCACCGGGAAGCGCTTCTGCGGTACGGGAATATGCTGTACCATTGTTGGGAACAATTCAACCCGATACGGTTGCAGACCGATTAATGCACCTGGTTTTGCCGGTAATTACACTCACAATTGTGAGTGTGGCTTCCTGGAGCCGTTTTATCCGCGCCAGTATGCTGGAAGTGTTACGGCAGGATTATGTGAGAACAGCCAGAGCAAAGGGGCTCAAGGAAAAACTGGTCATTGTAAAACACGCCTTGAGAAATGCATTGATCCCTTTTGTTACCATCGTTGTGTTTTCAATTCCATCCTTATTCGGGGGAGCAATCATTACCGAAACAATTTTCTCCTGGCCGGGCATGGGGCGTTTGTACTTCCTGGCGCTGGGTGATTCGGATTTTCCGGTGGCGATGGCAATTTTGTTCATTACTGCCGTATTGACCGTTATTGCAACATTAATTCGCGATCTGGTCTATACCGCAATTGACCCGCGCATTCGATACAGTTAGGAGATCAGGATGGCTGCTCAAGTTGAATCCATAACCTTGTCCAACGATTATCCCAAAGAAGAAAGCCCATGGAAACTGGTGTTCCGCCGTTTTCGGAAACACAAACTGGCTATGATTTCGCTTGGGGTGATGGTAATTTTGTTTTTGATCACTTTGTTTGCTCGCCAAATCACTCCTTTTGAAGTGGATGAAATTACAGTGGGAAATTACTTTCTGAAGCCGGGTTCTGTGCAGGAGGCTACGGGCAGAGTGCACCT
The DNA here is from genome assembly GCF_053501535.1 of Bellilinea sp. NCBI lineage: Bacteria > Bacillati > Chloroflexota > Anaerolineae > Anaerolineales > Anaerolineaceae > Bellilinea > Bellilinea sp. The sequence goes on from NZ_JBRCOK010000129.1 coordinate 15,000, forward strand.
TTTGGGAACAGACCATTTGGGGCGCGATTTATTCTCACGATTGATCTATGCGGGGCGAATCTCGCTCACCGTGGCCTTGTTATCGGTGCTGATTTCCAGCGTAATTGGAGTGACCATTGGCGCGATTTCTGGTTATTATGGCGGCTGGGTGGATAATCTCTTAATGCGGATTGTCGAATTCTTTCTCACAATCCCCTCGCTCCCCATTCTTTTGATAATTTCAGCCATGCTCTTGAAAAATCAGGATGCAATCCCAATTCCAAAGTATTTTTTGGAGTTGGCCGGAAAATTGATGTTGCTTGAAGTCCGCGAAGCACGGCAGGCGGTATTAATTGTGCTCGTTTTGGCTGGCCTGGGTTGGTTGACTTCGGCGCAATTGATGCGGGGAATGGTGCTTTCTCTTCGCAATCAAACCTTTGTTGAAGCCGCCAAAGCGATGGGAGCAGGGGGAGGTTGGATTATTTTTCGACATATGATACCAAATGCCATGGCGCCCATCATCGTGGATGCGTCACTCAACATGGCAAACTATGTGGTAGCAGAGGCTGCACTTTCATTTCTTGGGTTTGGCATTCAAGAACCCATTCCGACCTGGGGGAACATGCTTTCTGCGACCCAGGCGTATATGCTGAATATGCCGTGGCTGCCATTAATTCCGGGCTTGCCGATATTTTTATGTTCCCTAGCTTTTAATTATATTGGGGATGGCTTACGAGATGCTCTTGATCCGAGGTTGAAATTATGAAAATGCAAAATGAACCACCAGTATTGAGTGTGCGTAATTTGAAAACCCATTTTTTTACCGAAGATGGGATTGTAAAAGCAGTAGATGGAGTGGATTTCGACCTTTATCCCGGAGAGATTTTAGGATTGGTCGGAGAATCGGGCTGTGGGAAGAGCGTAACTTCGTTATCCATCTTGAGGTTGGTTGGGGTGCCGGGAAAAATTGTGGATGGAGAAATCTGGTTTGAGGGAAAAAATTTGCTGACCTTAAGCGAAACTGAAATGGTTGCAATGCGCGGGAATCGCATGTCCATGATCTTTCAGCAGCCACAAACCAGCCTAAACCCGGTTTTTAAGATAGGCGATCAGGTGGCAGAAGTGTTTACCATTCATAAAAATCTGCCTAAAAAGGAAGCCTGGGAAAAGGCGGTTGAACTGCTACATCTTGTTGGAATTCCGGATGCAGAGAAAAAAGCTCATGCTTTTCCCCACGAAATGTCTGGTGGACAGGCGCAGCGGGTGATGATCGCCATGGCGCTGGCACTTAACCCAACTTTATTAATCGCTGATGAACCTACAACAGCTCTGGATGTGACCATTCAGGCGCAAATTATGGACTTGATCCTTGACTTGCGTGAAAAAATGGGGACGTCCGTTATCCTGATCACCCATGATCTGGGAGTGATTGCGGAAATGGCAGACCGCGTGGCAGTAATGTATGCCGGTCAAATTGTAGAGCAGACAAGTGTTCAGGAGTTATTCGCCAATCCTCAACACCCTTACACGAAAGGATTGATGGGGTCAATCCCAGTTTTAGGAAAGGTAACGCGACGATTAGAGGTGATTCCAGGGTCTGTTCCCAATCTCATCAGTCTGCCTCAAGGGTGTCGGTTTTCTCCGCGTTGTAAAGCAAGAATTGAGCAGAATTTGGAAATATGCCTGAGGGAAACTCCGATGCTTTTAGAAACGAACAGTAATCATTTATGCCGCTGCTGGTTATATGATCAGCCAAAAGATGTTGTTACTGCCTTAGCGGAGGTGAAGTATGAATGAGCCACTTCGATCCCATTCCGCCAGGATGGAATTAATTCAGGTGCGTAACCTGAAGAAATATTACACAGTTCGCAGTGGATTTTTTCAGCGGGTTCGCGCTTGGGGCAAAGCGGTTGATGATGTATCATTTGATATCCTGGATGGAGAAACACTCGGTCTGGTCGGTGAGTCAGGATGCGGGAAAACGACCATCGGTCGGACCATGCTCCGTTTGATTGAACCAACAGCGGGGGAAGTGTACTTTGAAGGGAATAATGTGTTCACTTTGAGTGGTGGGGCTTTGCGAACAATCCGCCGGAATATGCAGATCATCTTTCAAGATCCATTTTCCTCGTTAGATCCACGAATGCCCGTAGGCGAGTCGATTATGGAAGGTTTACGCATCAATCGAATTGGGACCCGCAAAGAACAGTTTGATATCATGATTGATGTGTTACGTAAAGTTGGGCTGGAAGATTATCATGCCCGACGGTATCCTCACGAATTTTCAGGCGGGCAACGGCAAAGGATTGGAATTGCCCGGGCACTGGCATTACGCCCGCGATTTATTATTTGTGATGAACCTGTTTCTGCGCTGGATGTTTCCATTCAATCGCAGGTACTGAATATCCTCAAAGATTTGCAGGAAGAGTATGGCTTGACCTATTTGTTCATAGCGCATAATTTGAGCGTTGTGGAACATATCTCCGACCGGGTAGCAGTGATGTACCTTGGAAAAATCGTGGAACTGGCACAACGGGAGGATTTGTTTCGAAATCCATTGCATCCCTATACACAGGCATTATTGTCTGCAATTCCAATCCCTGATCCATCTCTCAAGAAAAAACGAATCATCTTGAAAGGAGATGTTCCCAGTTTATTTAATCCACCCCAAGGATGCCGTTTTCACCCACGTTGTCCTTTTGTTAAAGAGCAATGCCGGGTGGAAATTCCGCCATATCGAGAAGTGGAAAAAGGACATTTTGCGGCTTGCTGGTTAAACGAATAACTGACTTATAATTTTGATGATGGATTGTGAATTTGTAATTCGCCCATTTCAAAAAGCCGACCGTGACGCATTATTGAAAGTTGCCGCTGACACAGCTTTTTTTGGTGATCCGGTAGAGTATTTCATGGAAGACCGGCGCATATTCTTAGACGCCTTTTATGTTTACTACACTGATCACGAGCCGGAGCATAGTTGGGTGGCAACTTATGAGGAGTGCGTCATTGGTTTCTTGACCGGTTGTTTCGATACGACCCTGCAACGCGAATTTACTGCCAGGGTACTGGAACCAAAAACCCTGAGGGGAGCGCTGAGCGGTAAATATCGCATGGGGAAAAAGTTTTTCCGCTATCTGCTCAATTATTCTATGAGCAAAATAAGATCCCCCAAAAACCATTTGGATTTATTGCAGTACCCTGCTCATTTTCACATCAATATCATCAAGGAGTGGAGAGGCAAGGGGATTGGAAAAAATTTGATTGAGAGGTTTTTGGATCAATTAAAGGCAGCCGACATTTGTGGTGTTCATTTACAAACTACCAGTTACAATAAAGCCGCTTTGTATCTTTATGAAAAAATGGGGTTTCAATTGCTTTTCTCTACCCACTCTTATTTATGGCAAAACGTTGTAAATGAACCCATATTCGAACTCACGTATGGAATGAAACTATAACTGTGAAAAAATGATTAAACCTTTTACAGCTATTAATTTGCAAATCGCTTGCAATTTTGATAGGATGATGTATAGGCAATTGTTCTTAAGAAGGTCGAGTAGAATTTAAGGGATGGATAAAGAAATCGCTCAACTGCAGAAAAAATCCGATTAAAAAACTGGCTTGATGATGTCTTTTATCAAGAGATCGGCTATCAGAAGTATTCGCAGTCAGATGCGGCTGATTGTGTTATTTCTTCTTGCCGCTTTTTTGATTATTGATGGTTTGGGTATTTGGCTGTTTATTTATCGTATTGAAAGAAACAGCTGGAAAGAAAGACAGAACGAAGCAATCGTTAATGCCAGTAACACCATCTCACAAACATTGGCACAGGTACAATCAGCGCTTTACTGGTTGGGCAATTTCGGCGATCCAGCAAGGCTTGAAGACCCGGTCGTGATTCGCACATTGGAGAGTCAGCTCCCGGATTTAATGGAGTTTGTCTATTTTGATCGGGATGGAAATGTCCTGTCAAAAGTGGCATTTGATGAAGAAATCCTGTTGGCTAATGTTGATCAGGTCATCTACACAAATTGGTTTTTACAAGCGAGGAATGGCAAAACATTCATTGGAAATATTCAATACTCGCCCGCTAATAAGCCATATATCATTTTTTCGGCCCCGGTTTTCCGGAACGGAAATGTTCTGGCGGTCCGCCTGAGTGCAGAGTTTTTACGAGAGGTTGTGGAGGGGATTCAATTTGGAGCAGAAGGAAAGGTCTATATTCTTGATCGGGACGGTTCAATAATCGTTCATTCCAAACCTGAACTCAGTAATGCTCAAATCAATATTCGTAATCGTCCTGAGGTGGTCAAAATTTACACTGCTGGTAATAAAATCTGGAGCGGTGAATATACCAACTTTGAGGGAGTGTCTGTCGCGGGTGTTAGTAAGCCGATTCCAGCTACAAACTGGGTATTGATTATTGAAATTCCTGTCAGTGAAGTATATGAAAATACCCGGCTTGCTGCAATTCTGGTTATTGGTGGAATGCTGTTGCTGGGAATTGTTTTATTCCCTCTCTATTACCTGCTTTTTGAACATTTTTTGATGAAACCATTGAGTGATTTGGTCTCCGGGTCGAAAAGAATTGGAAAGGGGGAATTGGACTACCGCGTACCGGTTTTACAAACTGCTGAGTTCAATGATCTGGGATCTTCAATCAATCAGATGGCCGCTGATTTGCAGGAAAGAGACATTGCGCTACGCATCCAATATCAGGCACTTCAACAAGAAATAGAAGATAGACAAAAAGCAGAAGAAGCCCTGCGGATTCTAAATCAAGACTTGGAACAGCGAGTTTATGAACGTACCCAACAACTTACTGTAATCAATGAGAATTTGAAAAAGGAGATTGAAGAAAGAGAGAGGTTGGAGCGTTTGTATCAAAATATGATTGAAAGAATGCCGGCAGTATCTTATGTGATGAATCTCAAGAAAGAATTCTCCTTTGCTTTTGTAAGTCCTCAGATACAAGCCCTGACCGGTTGGGAGCAGAAAGATTGGATTGATAATGACGATTTTCGATTAAAGTGCATTCACCCAGAAGATGTTCAGGAATTTATGGCATCCTTGAAAAGGTGTATTGAAAATCACGAGCCCTTCCACCATGAATACCGTATCATTCATCGAAATGGGGATATTGTATGGGTGGAAGATTTTGCATCTCCGTTACTTGATGGTAGTAAACAGGTTGAATCCTATCAGGGGGTGATGTTGGACATCACCAATCGAAAGAAAGCAGAAGCCGAACTGATTTATAATGCTTATCACGATGTTTTGACCGGTTTGGTTAATCGGGCTTATCTTGTTGAACGATTAAACTTGCTTCTTTCAAGGAGGCATCCATACTCCGAACAACCCTTGTTCAGTTTATTGTTTATGGATTTGGATCGGTTTAAAATCATCAACGATAGTCTGGGGCATCGTATTGGCGATCAATTGCTGGTTGAAGCTGCCCGTCGGCTGCAAATTAACCTGTTCCCGACCAGTACGCTGGCGCGTTTTGGCGGTGACGAGTTTGTGATTCTGATTGAAGGGGATGACCCGCGCAGAGATGCGATTCAGCTGGCGGATAAAATTCTCCTCGATTTTCAATCGCCATTTGTTCTTGATGGGAAAACTTTATTTACGACCATAAGTTTGGGATTAGTCATTGATAATGGTGAATATGTAGAACCTGATGAAGTTTTAAGGGACGCAGATATTGCCATGTACCGAGCAAAGGCGCGTGGCAGAGCTTGTTATGAAGTATTTTCCAAGCCATTTTTGGATCAGGTGATTAATCGGCATCAAATTGAAGCCTTGTTGCGGGATGCGTTGAACAGAAATGAATTTAATTTGTACTATCAGCCCATTATTTCACTCAAGGATAGCCGCGTAGTTGGTTTTGAAGCTTTAATCCGCTGGATCACCCCCCAACATGGTTTGATTCAACCTTCTGAATTCATTTCTTTGGCGGAAGAAACCGGATTAATCCACCAAATTGATCGTTGGGTAATGCACGAAGCCTGCCGCCAGGTGCATGAATGGTACGAAAAAGGATTATCCCCTTTCCCATTCACGGTTAGCGTAAACCTTTCGGGTAGTCTGTTACAACAAGGGAATGTGGTGGGAATGATTCATGAAATTCTGGAAGAAACGGGAATTTCACCCAGATCCTTAAAGATCGAGTTGACGGAAAGTGTGTTCTTGGAAACCAGCCCATCTGTCAATCAGCAACTTCAAAGCATCCGTGATCTTGGAATTCATTTGCAAATTGATGATTTCGGTACCGGGTATTCCTCACTTTCTTATTTGCAACGTTTTCCGATCACGGCAATTAAGATTGACCGCAGTTTTATCAGTAGAATTGGTGCTCAATTTTCCGGTACCGAAATTGTTCAGGCAATTATTGTCCTTGCCAAAGAATTGGGTTTGGAAACAATTGCGGAAGGAATTGAAACAATCAGCCAGCTTCACTGGTTGAAAGAAGCTGGCTGTGATTACGGACAGGGCTATTTGCTTTACCGCCCAATGGATGCTGAGTCTACCGAAACGCTGTTAAGGAATATCGGCAAAGACGAAAATGCTGATCAAAAGTTATAATTGATGATCGGTTCTTTGGCTGTTTTAATGCAAGAACATGCCAATTAAACCTTGTCCATTTCCAAAAGCAACGATTAAACCGGCAAACACTACTGAAACCATAGACATTAACTTTATTAAAATGTTTAGGGATGGGCCGGCAGTATCTTTGAGGGGGTCGCCAACGGTATCTCCAACCACGGCTGCCTTATGAGCCTGTGAACCTTTTCCACCAAACTCGCCAATT
>NZ_JBRCOK010000130.1:0-14244 GCF_053501535.1 Bellilinea sp.
GCCAGCACCACCAGCGAAACGCAGATCGCCGGCGGCAAAATCAGCCACGGTTGAGCGTTGATGGCAACCTGCCCGTCCAGCATCAGCGCGCCCCACGAAGTGATGAAAACATCATTCGGGTTGGTGGAAGGCGTCAAGCCCAGCCCAAGGTAGCCCAGAATCGCCTCGGTGATGATCATACCCGGAATGGTCAGGGCAGAAAGGATGATAATCGGCCCAAGGCTGTTGGGCAGCAAGTGACGGAACATGATGCGCGCATCCGATGCCCCAATGCAGCGGGCGGCTTCGATGAACTCTTTTTCTTTCAAGGAAAGTACCTGTCCGCGCACCACACGCGCAAAGCCCACCCAGTTGACAATCGCCAGCGCCATGAACAACAGGAATAAGCCGTTCAACAGCTTGCCGATGAACGTCTCCCGCAAAGTGACCATGACGATGATGAAAAACAGCAGATCCGGAAAGGCGTAAATGACGTCGGTGAAGCGCATCAGGATGTTATCGAATTGCCCGCCTTTATAGCCCGCCAGCAGACCGATGACCGAGCCAAGCAGGATGATCACGATGGTGGGCAGAAAGCCGACCACCATGGAAACCCGCGCGCCGTAGATGGTACGGCTGAGCACATCCCGCCCCAAATTGTCGGTGCCGAAGAAGAAAGCCGGGTCGGAAGGTCTGCCGTTCGGGCCGATTTCCATCCAGGCGGGGGGTAGAAAACTTTTGCCGGCATTGGTCTGCAGCGGATTATGCGGCGCGAGCTGGTTGGCAAAGATGGCTACAATCAAGAAGAAGGCAATCACCACCATACCGGCCACCGCCGCTTTATTGCGAATCAGACGATACCAGGCATCCATCCACAGACTGCGCGGCTTGACCGTCATCATCGTCAGGTCGGCAATTTGAGAAGGTGTTGGATTTACAGAAGGTTGAGTTGCCATGGTTGACCTCTCACTCCAACCGGATGCGCGGATCGAGGAAACTGTATACCACATCCACGCTCAAGTTTGCCAGCGCAATCAGTATGGCATAAATCAGAGTGGTACCCATAATCATCGAATAATCGCGCTGACCGATTGCCGTCACATAAGCCCGCCCCATACCGGGAAAGCCAAACATGGTTTCAATAATGAAAGAACCGGTCACCAATGCTGCCAGCGCCGGGCCCAAAATGGTGACAACGGGAATGAGCGAATTTTTGATCATGTGGCGCAGCACAACCACCCGCTCCGCCAGCCCTTTGGAACGCGCCGTGCGGATGTAATCCATGCGCATCACTTCCAGCATCGAACCGCGCATCAGGCGCGCCGTGCGCGCCATGGTGCCAAAGCCGAGAATGACGGTCGGCAAAACCCACACGCCGAATTCATCCCAGCTGCGCGGTACAACATTGACCCACTTCAAGGTGGAGGCAAACAGAATGATCAGGAACAGTGCCATGACAAAGTTTGGCACCGAAATACCAATGGTCACAATGAATAGACTGATGTAATCAATGATGGTGTTTTGTTTGAGCGCGGCAATCACACCGGCCGGTACGCCGATAACCACCGCAAACAACAGCGCAAACAGCCCCAGCCGCATGGAATAACCAAAGCGGCTGTACAGAAAGTTCTTGTCTTCCGGTGGCTTGAATAAAATTTGCTGAATCGTCAGTCCGCGCATGCGGTAAGATGGTCCCAAATTACCGCAAACCAGCCCGCAGACAAACTTACCCTGTTTGTTGAAATCCCCGATGACATACGCCACATACTGCCGCCAGAGCGGTTTATCCAGCCCGTAATATTCGTTGAGAATGCGCTGGGTATTTTGATCCACCTGACGGGCGGTGGTGTCGCGGTCCCACGGGCCGCCGGGTGCGCTGTGCATCAGGATAAAGGTTATCCCGGAAACTACGATAATCACCGGTATCAGCCAGAACAATCGCCGAATGAGATATTTTCCCATCTACGGTCTTCCCTCATTTCGAGAATTACAACCTGCCGTCTGAACGGGCAGGGGGCTGGCTGGTTCTGCCCGCCTGGACAGAACCAGCCAGTCAAACGACTCATTTCGAGTGCGGTTTTCCCTTACGGGATCATCGAGGTATCAATGGTGATGGAGAGCGGGTCCACATCACCCGGCCATCCGGCGTCCTGCGGGGTAAAGACGATGCCCTTCACCCACGGCTTTACCAGATAGGAGTTGACGTTGTTGACCATGAAGATGACCGCAGCCGTATCCACCAGCAGTTTCTGCGCCTGATCGTAGTAGGTAAGGCGCTCTTGCGGATCGAGGGTGGTGTCACCCTTCTTCATCAGGGCATCCATTTCCGGATTGGAGAAGCCATAGCGGCGGGCAAACTCGGAAGTGGACATCCAGTACACGCTCAGCCAGTTCTGCGGATCGGGATAGTCGGCGCACCAGCCGAGGTAGAAGACCTGCGGCAGGGTTTCGCGGTTCTTGGTCAGGGCGGTGTAAGCGGTCGGTTCGACCGGATCCAGTTCAACCTTGACGCCCAGATTCTGGCTCCACTGCGCAGCCAGCCACTCAAAGCGGGTGCGGTTGCGGGCTGTGCCGGAGAAGGTCAGCTTGATGGGCGGCAGATTCTCAAAGCTGCCGTAACTGGATTTGGCAATCGCCTCTTTGGCCTTTGCCAGATCGAAGCCATAGCGGGTTTCGTTCGGGTCATAGCCGGGGAAGCCCTTGGGAATCCAGGTCAGGGTCGGTGAACCCAGCCCTTGCAGGATGTCAGTCACCCACGCCTCACGATTGGTTCCGTAAGCAAACGCCTCGCGCACCGGTTTCTCGTCAAAGGGCGGCTTGTCCTGATTCATGTAGAAGGCAAAGGTGCAGGAGCCGGGGTAGATTTGGGCTTCCTTGCTCAGCACCGGATCCTGCTGAACAACCGCCAGGTCTTCGGCAACCAGCGGGACGATATCGAATTCGTTGTTCTTGTAGGCTTCAAACGCCACAGCGCTGTCGGTGATGTAGGAGAATTCGATGTCATAGGTCGGAACGCCGGCCCAGTAATTCGGGTTCGGCACGAAGTAACCGCGCACGAAGGGTTCCAGCGTCTTGACGATGAAGGGGCCGTTGCCGATGTGGTACTTCGAGGAAGTCCACCAGATATCGCCGCCTTCCGCAATCAGTTCTTCTTTGGCGGGGTAGGTCACCCACAGGGAAAGCACGGTGTGCATGAAGGGCGCCGGTTCGCGTTCGGGGGTGGCCGGGTCGCCATCCAGACCCACTTTGAGAATCAGGCAGTCTTCCTGTTCGTAGTCGGTGCAGGGGTTGCCGTTCAGGTCGAGCGCCTTGACTTCAACGCCTTCCTTCAGTGCCTGCAGTTCTTCCTCGCTCAGGTTGGCCACATCGGCTTCGCGCCAGGCCACTGCACCGGCAATGTTGTCGGTAATGGCTGCGTATTCGCCGGCGGTCGCCGGGTCAATGTTGCGCAGAATGGAATACTCAAAACGCTTGGCATTGAGGAGGGTGCCGTCGCTGTACTTCAAGCCCTTGCGCAGGGTGAAGGTCAGTTCGGTGGCATCTTCGTTGTATTCCCATTTCTCCGCAGCGCCGGGGACAGTGTTCAACTGGCCGTCCAGCTTGGTCAGACCTTCGTAGATCAGCTTGAGGTGAGCAATTTCATTGACGAAGGATGACTTCTGCGGGTCAATGATGTCAGGCCACGAGCCGAGGTTGACGCGCAGCACGGCTGGTTTGGTTTCGGCCTGCTGGGCAGCCGGGGTTGCGGTCACCACCACTTCCTTAACCTCACCTTCGACGACAACCGTCTGGATAATGGTTTCGGGGGTTGCGGCGGCCGGCTGGCAGGCTGAAAGCACCATACTCGCCAGAATCAGCACGGATACAAAAACAAGCAATTTGGAACGCATATCTTTCTCCTCCTAGAGAAATTTGAATGGATTGGATACAGGCTTTGAAACCTCATCGGTTTCTTCAGCAAAAAGGGTTTTGCTCCTTCCTTCCAGCCATCACCTCCTTTCAAGGGTTAAGTGATCCTCAACGAAACCGTTACGATTAGACCATGTGACAGGCAACCCAATGGCCTGACTGCACCTCACGGAATTCGGGGCGCTGCTCGGCGCAGATCGTGTCCGCCAGCGGGCAGCGGGTTCGAAAGCGGCAGCCAGAAGGCGGGTTGATCGGCGAGGGAACATCCCCTTTGAGAATAATGCGCTGCCGACGCGCCTCAATCACCGGGTCGGGAATCGGCACCGCCGAAAGCAGTGCCTGCGTATATGGGTGCAGCGGATGATTGTACAGTTCATGGCGATCGGCCAGTTCGACGATCACACCCAGATACATGACCGCAATGCGGTTGCTGATATGCCGCACCATCGAAAGATCATGGGCAATGAACAGATAGGTTAACCCCATTTGCGATTGCAAATCTTCCAACAGGTTAACGACCTGCGCCTGAACCGATACATCCAGCGCGGAAATCGGCTCATCGCAAACGATGAAGGCCGGTTCCAGCGCCAGGGCGCGCGCCACACCCACCCGCTGGCGCTGCCCGCCGGAAAATTCGTGCGGGTAACGGTTGGTATAAGCCGGGTTCAACCCCACCAGGCGCAGCAGTTCTTCGGCACGTTCTTGCGCCTCTTTGCCATTGGCAACCCCGTGAATGATGAGCGGTTCGCTGATGATCTGCCCAACCGTCATGCGCGGGTTGAGGCTGGCATACGGGTCCTGAAAAATCATCTGCATACGGCGGCGCATTTTACGCAGGTCTTCGCCCTTGAGCTTAACCAGATCCACCCCTTCGAAGAGCACACTGCCGGAGGTCGGGCGGTATAGCTGCAAAATGCTTCGCCCGGCAGTGGACTTACCGCAGCCCGATTCGCCTACCAGCCCCAGCGTTTCTCCGCGAAAGATGTCAAAAGAAATACCATCCACTGCTTTGACCGCTCCCACCTGGCGTTGTATCAGGGTACCGCGCATGATGGGGAAGTACTTGACCAGATCACGAACCTGTAACAAAACTTCGCTGCTCGTCATAAACGCTCCCTCCCGGTTTCGGTATCCACCCAGCAGGCAGTGTAGTGATCGGGGGAAACCTGCATCAAGGGGGGATTTTCATGCCAGCAGCGCTCGACAGCAAACTTGCAGCGCGGTGCAAACGGGCAGTAATTGGGTTTTTCCAGCAAGACCGGCGGCAGACCGTCAATCGAAACCAGCCGGCGGCTGCCGGCTTCATCCATACGCGGCAGGCTGCCCAGCAAACCAATCGTATAGGGATGGGTAGGGTGAGCGTAAAGATCGCGTACCGGCGCGGTTTCGATGATAAATCCGCCGTACATGACCGCCATGCGATCAGCCAGACCGGCAATCACCCCCAGATCATGGGTGATCCAGATGATGGCCATGCCCAGTTCATCGCGCAGGCGTTTGACCAGTTCCACAATCTGCGCCTGAATGGTCACATCCAGCGCAGTGGTAGGCTCATCGGCGATTAAGATCTGCGGGTTGCACACCAGCGCCATGGCAATCATCACCCGCTGGCGCATCCCGCCCGAAAATTGGTGGGGGTAATTGTTCAGGCGGTCTTTGGGGTTGGGAATGCCGACTTTTGCCAGCATTTCCGCCACGCGGTCTTCAGCCTCTTTGTGATTCATCCCCATATGCACTTCCAGCGGCTCGGACACCTGCCGGCCGATAGTCAGCACCGGGTTGAAGGAAGTCATCGGGTCTTGAAAGACCATGCTGATCTGCGCCCCGCGGATGTGGCGGATTTCCTCATCCGACATGGTCAGCAGATCTCGTCCCTGGAACAGGGCTTTACCCGCAACAACTTTGCCGGGCGGAGAAGGAATCAGGCGCAGCATGGACATGACCGTAACACTTTTGCCACAGCCGCTTTCCCCCACGATTCCCAGCGTTTCACCTTCTTTCAGCGAAAAAGAAACTCCGTTTACAGCGTGGATCGTCCCTTCACGGGTACGAAATTGCGTTTCCAGACCTTGCACTTGAAGAATTTCGGGCATGCATTGACCTCTGGATTGGGCGGTGATTCAGTTTACAGAAAAATGGGGATAATAATAGCCAATGTGTTTAAGCACAAATTGCATTCTACACCTTAAGCGGGGGGCTGTCAATTTAACCCCTGCGCCAACACAGGCCAGCAGGGGTGAAAAATTTCCCATTTTTTCAGGGAATATGTCATTCCTTTTTGGATGCTCCCAATAGAATTCCAGAAAATAAAGGATGCAACGATATAATTACAGTATGTATCATACTCCTTTTTTAGCAGAAATCAATACCCTTAATATCCAATTTGCGTTTTATTTCCAACGCAATGCTTCTGCCCCCCTTCAGGCGGGCAACGCTCAGCGTTTTCCGGCTGCTTCGATCATCAAAATCCCCATTCTGCTGGCATGGGTGCTGCTGGAACGGCAGGGAGAAGTCAGCCAGCGCGAAATCTGCCATTTGGACGATGAGCCGGAAGTGCACGGGGCGGGCTTTTCCTGGCTGCTGCAGGCGCGCCATCTGCCCTATCATGACGTTCTGCTGATGATGATGGCGCTTTCCGATAATCTGTGCACCAACCTGATCATCCGCCGCATCGGCCTGGAGCGGCTCAACCATCTCTTCCGCCAGGAAATGGGGTTGACCGGCACCCAGCTGCAGCGCAAATTGATGGATTTCGAGGCGCGCAAAAAAGGGCTGGATAACTGGATCAGCGCAGACGACTGTATCCGTTACTTTGACCTGTTCGAGAACCTGAATGCTGCTGAAAAGGGATGGGTTGAACCAATGCTGCTGGTCAATCAGGATGACCTGCTGCTCAAACGCAACCTGCCGCGCGACGAGGTGGATTTTTATCACAAGACCGGTTCAATCCCCGGTGTACTGCACGATTGGGGTTACACCCGCACCTGCCGCATCTTTCTGCTCACCAGCGGCGCCACGGATGAAACCGTCCTTTATCCCATCTTTGGCAAAGCCGGTCAACTGCTGCTGGAAAATTGACTTGCTGTTTTTTTGGAATCCGTAAAATCGGTTTTTTGGCGCACTTTTTCTGGTACACATTATCATAAGTTCTTTAGAAAATCCGGGGTTTTGATTGAAATTGCCCCGTTGAGTTTTTATAATCAATTTAAGCCAGGTCTAGACAAACGGAGGGGTTTGTTGACTGGCTGACTGGCAACGCACCGCGACATTTCAGACGCGCAGGCTTTCACCGCCAGTGGTCAACGTTGACTGCTGGCGGTTTGTCGTTTCGGTGCGATCAACATTTGATCTGGGGAGGTGTTCAATGAAAAAGATTTTGCGTCTCATTACGATCTTGCTGGCGGCAGCTTTCCTTCTTTCTGCCGGTATTCAATTTGGACAGGCTCAGGGAGATGAACCTCCGCCGGCTGAACCCTTGGAAAGCGAAGACAGCACCATTCAGGAAGCCATGTACTCGTTCATCCCGATTCAAGGACGGCTGACCGATGCCAGTGGCAACCCCCTCAATGGGGATCATAATTTGCTCTTCCGGTTTTACGATACCCCGACCGGCGGAAGCCCGCTCTGCGCATCCAGTCAAACGGTAACCCTTCAGAACGGTTTGTTCTCCATGAATCCCAGCTGCGGCCAGCTGTATTTTGATGGACGCCAGTTGTACCTGGGGGTTGCGGTGGACGGTGGAAGTGAAATGACCCCCCGTCTGCGAATCTACGCTGTGCCGTATGCCTTGAGCCTCAAACCGGGGGCGGTTATCTCGAATACCACCAACAATCAGCACGGCCTGGATGTAAAAAGCCTTGCCGGCGGCGGAGCGGCCGGTGTTGCCCTGTGGGTGGAAAACACCAACACCGGCAGCGGAATTGCCGCCTGGGTCAGAGCCGCCGGTAGCGATGCCAGTCTGGTAATTGAAAATTCGGGCAGCGGAGAGTTACTGAAAGCCTTTGGTGGAGACGGCGGCGAGGATGAACTGCGTATTTCAAATAACGGCAGCCTGCAAACCAAAGCCGATACCTACCTGTTCGTGCCTGCCAGCGAAATCAGGCCCATAACGCCGGGCGCCATCATCAATTATTACCCGAGCGGGGATATTTCGCTCCAATACGGTACAAACGGTTACAAAACAGTAATGTTCGCCATAGAATTGCCGGCGGTTTTGTATGGCCAACCGGTCAAAATCGAAGAGGTCACCATTTATTACGATGTTTCTAACTCAGCCACCTTCATTACCCAAACAGAAGTTTATAAACAACTTATCACTCCCCATATGGGGGGAGGCCCTCAGTCTGTTTATCTGGTTGACGATTATACAGACCGGAAAAGCACTACTTACACGTTTTACTCGGTTACACCAGTCGCCTACGAATGGCTGGACTCGCAAGAGGGCTTCATCAGTGTTGCCCTGATTATTGACGTCACGAACACCACGCATTACATTGACCTCGGCGGGGTGCGCGTCCGGCTGGGTCATCACCCGCTGTATTGATGGGAGAAGCTGCCATGAAAACCCGCTGGATTGTGCTTGTTCTCCTTTTGCTGTTGATTGGTCCACTGGCAGCCCCAGCCCGGGCCATGCAGTCAGCCGACTGTAAACTGGAATGGTTCACACCTTTGACCGGCAGCGGAGGTTTCATGACCTCCCCCAGTGCCCGCCTTCACCTGACGGTAGGACAGGCAGTAATCGGCGCCCAAAGCGGTGCCGCTGCCAGCGAGTGCCTTGGCTTTTGGTGCAGCGCGGGCGGTGAGTATCTCATCATGCTGCCGCTCATTACCCGCTGAAAGCCGCTTTTCGTGCCGCAAACCCCGGATATCCCCTTAAGAAAAGCCGGTGGTTGGGGAAAACCACCGGCTCTGCAGGGGTATTCATTTTTGGGGTTTCATTTGTTTGGCTGTTGCTGCTGTTCCGTCCCCCTGCCCAATTGGTTTGGTTGATTCAGGCCAACATGCTGCCCATTTCACGCAGTGTTTTGACCACCTCTTCCGGCAGCACGGCCGGCTGCACACCCATCAAGCGGCAGGTGATCAATTTATGGGCGGTGGTTTCGATGACTTCGGTCATATCCGCCGCACGGCGCAGGCTGCTGCCCGCCACCACCAGCCCGTGATTCTGCATCAGCACCGCAATTCCACTTTTGCCAATCGCCCTGGCCACCGCATCGCCCAATTCGTTCGTGCCGGGCATGATGAACGGCACCACCGGAATTTCGCCGATGAAAGCGGACTCGGTGGAAAGCGGCTGGAAGGGAGTTCCGGTCAGCGCCAGCAAGGTGGCGTACGGCGCATGGGTGTGAACCACCGCCTGCACATCCGGGCGGGCGCGGTAAATGGCGCAGTGCACCCGCCGCTCGCTGGAAGCGCTGTAATCCGTTTCATCCAGCGGGTTGCCGTTCAGGTCTACGCGCACCATCATCTCCGGGCGCAGGTCACCTTTGAAAATTGCGCTGGGGGTGATCCACACTTCGTCCGCCTTGCCCTCCACCCGCGCGCTGATGTTCCCGCCGGTGGCAGTGATCCAACCGCGTTCATACAGTTCACGCATGATTTCCAGAATTTCATCGCGCACATCCCCCACTTTGCGCATCACCGCCGGAACAGCGTAAGCCGCCGCTGCGCCCGCGGCAGACGCTGGTTGGGCAGCCATGCCGCCCGGCGCTGACGGGGGGGCGGGAGCTGGCGGCTGACCGCCAATCGCGCTCAGGTCGCCGGGCTCACCCACCGCCTGACGCGCCCGCTGATAGGGCTCGTTCAGGTTGATTTTTTGCATGGTCATGGCTTTGGCGGTATCCCCACTGAAAGAGATTTTGCCGGTCATGGCGGCGCGGGTTGGGTTTAAGCGCCCGGTGAAAATACCATCCAGCGTGTCGGCGGTCATTTTCAGGCGCACATCCGGCGCAGCCGGCGGCTCACCCAGTCCGGTCTGCACCACTCCCCCGGCAAAACGCATGAAGAAGGTGACATCCAAATCTTTGAGGGTATATTGAAAGGTCACGTTCTTATCCTGCGCGAAAGCGCGAATTTGCGGGTCTGCTTCGATTTCTGCCAAAAATCGTTCCAGCAGCCGCTGAAAGTGCACCGCAGTTCCACCGCCGCCGGCCGAAGGTTCGCCTTGCGGCTGGGGCGGCGCAGACTGTTCGGCTGGCGGCTGCTCTTTGACCAGCAGGCGTTTCAGCCCGCTCAGCAGTCCGCCGCGCTTTTCGGCAGGCAGGCTGCGCGCCGTGTCGCTTGCGGCTTTGCGCGCCGCTTCCAAATCGGTCACCCCGGCGGTTGAGGTGTGGCGCAGCTGCTCCAATACTTTCGTGTCACTCGCCCGCTGCCCGCTCCAGCGGAAGTTGGTCAGCGTTTGCGGATTGAGCGCGTAACGCGGCACTTCTCCGCGCAGCAGGCGTTTCATCTCATCCACAATGATCTGCCCCTGATGAATGCCCACCTCACAGGTATTCCCGCCAATGTGCGGTGTGGCAATCACATTCGGCAGCGCCAGCAGCGGGTCGTCACTGCCCGGCGGTTCAACCGGGAAAACATCCAGCGCTGCACCTGCCAGCCGTCCGGATTGCAGCGCGCCGAGCAGCGCGTCCTGATCCACCAGCGCGGCGCGGGCAGTGTTGATCAGGTACGCGCCGGGTTTAATCCGTTCAAATGCGGCTGCATCCAGCATGGCGCGGCTTTCATCGGTCACCGCCGCGTGCAGGGTGATGAAATCGCTTTGAGCAAGCAGTTCCTCCAGCCCCACCTTCAAAGCACCGTATAAAGCCGCCTGCTCTTCACTGACGTAGGGGTCATACAGCAGCACACGCGCTTCAAAAGGCAGCAAACGGCGGATGACCCGCTGCCCGATTGCCCCGCCGCCGATAACACCCACCGTCTTACCCCATAGTTCTCGCCCTTGCAGGGCGAAGAAAGCCTGCCCCATGCGCCCCATGTCACCGGCTTCACCGCCCGGCTGGCGCAAAAAGGCGGTTGCTTCCGGCAGGCGGCGCGCCAGCATCAGCATGAAAGCAATCGTCAGGTCGGCTACAGCATCGGCATTGCGCCCGGGTGTGTTGATTACCGGCACGCCGGCTGCGCTGCAGGCCTGTAAATCAATGTTGACCGGGTTGCCGCGGCAGGCAAAAATCAGGCGCAGGTCGGGCAGTTTCGCCAGGGCGGGGGCATCCACCACATCCACTTCAGTGACAAATACCGAATACCCCCGCAGGGCTTCTACCAGATCTTCGCCGCTCAACAGTCTGCCCTCACTGCGATAGCTGGCGTAGGTCACCTCGCCCAGTTCGCCCAGCAGGCGAACGGCTTCCTCTCCCAAATCGGCGGTGACCAGAATGCGCGGGCGAAAATCACGCGGCAGGCTGACCTGAGGTGCTGCCCGCTGCTGCATGGCCTGCACGATGCTGCCGGCAGCCGTCTGATCGGCTTCCTCGCGCTGGCGGCGGATGGCGTCCCATTCGCTGAACCATTCCGCATAGAAACGCACCCGTTCCGGCTGTGGGGTAAAACGGCGTAACTCACCGCTCAATGCCTGAGCCGCTTCCGCCAGCGAGGGGTATTCTCCTGCCCCGCTGGCCGCACAGATGGCCGCCCCCAGTGCGGTTGACTGCGGCGTGCGGCCGACCTCGACCGGCTGGGCGCAGATTTCTGCCAGCATCTGCAGCCAGGCTTCGCTGCGGGTCAACCCGCCGCCTGCCCGCACCGCCTGCCCCGCTGTTCCGGCGGCTTCCTGCGCCTGCTGAATGTTCAAACGCATGGAGGCTGCCAGCCCTTCCAGAATACCCCGCGCCAGATGGGCGCGTCCCTGGCTGCCGCCCGGCAGGCTGAAGGTGGAAAAAGCGAGCGAATCAACCGGCAGACCCAGCGCGGCAGCGTTGAACAACTGCACCCCTACGGTGGAAAACACTCCGCCCGCCCCCGGCGCTGCCGTTGCGGCTTCGGCACACAGCGCTGCCACCGGTTGAGGCGAATGGGGGTAAAGCACGCCGGCGGCCCATTCCAGGGCCGTGCCGGCTGAACCGGCGTTGCTTTCCACCACATACACCTCCGGCAGCAAGTGCAAACCGCACCACGTGCGTCCCTGCGGATGAAAAGCCGCTTGCGCGGTGGTCACCATCACCGGCGCGGTGCTGCCAGCGGCAACCGCCGTCTGCCCTGCGCGGGTGATTCCCATGCCCAACAGCGCGCTTTGCGTGTCGGCACCGCCAACCGCCACCGGTAAACCGGCCGGCAGGCCCAAAAATTCGGCGGCTTCAGCACTCAGCTCACCCAGGCGGCTGCCCGCCCGCACCAGCGGCGGGAAAATTCCTTCTGGCAGACCCAGCGAGGCGATCACATCAGCGGCCCAGCTGCGCTGGTGGAGATCGAACAGCAGCGATTCGGCTGCCTGCGAGAACTCAGCCGCCGCCGTGCCGCACAGCCGAAAGGTCAGCCAGTCGCTGAGCGTCAGCGCGTAACGGGCGCGTTCCAACAGCGCTGGCTGGTGTTCTTGAACCCACAGCAAACGGGCGGCCATCAACACCGGGCTGGGATAGTGGCCGGTACGCCGATACAGTTCTTGCCCGCGCGTATCTGCCAGAGTCATGCTCTGTTCCACCGCCCGCGCATCGCGGTTCGGTGCGGCAAAAATGACCTGGCCGGCTTCGTCTATCAACACCGAAGTGTGGCGCTGGCTGACGGCCGCAATCCCGCCTGTCTGGTGCGGCTGAACACCAGCCCTGGCCAGCACTTCACGGGTCAGCTCAGCCAGCGTCTGCCAGACGGCGCGGGTATCCAGGTCGTAGGCCCAACCACCCTCCGCTGAAGGCGGATGCGACCAGGCCCGGTAAGCGCTTACCATTTGTCCACTGCGCGAATTGACCAGCAAACAGCGTCCGCCGCTGCTGCCGGCATCCCAACCGATAAACCATTCCTTGCTCATCGCTTACACCTCCACCTCTACTTTTTGATCACACAGCCAGCGCGCCGTTGCCGTGTCGGTGACCAGCACATCCACCAGCCCGCTGCGCAATGTTGCGTGGACAGCCCGGCGTTTGGGCTCTCCGCCAGCCACCAGCATTTTCAAGGGGATACGGCGCAGGTCTTCCAGTGAAATCCCCAGCAGCCGCTGGTGAACTGCCGCCGGAACCAGCCGGCCGTTCCGGTCGAAGAAATATCCCAGCACATCCCCCACCGCTCCGTATTCCAGCAGTTCTTTCAAGTCTTCTTCGCCGAGGATACCGGCCTGAACCAACAACGCCGCCGGGTCAACCGTGCCAACGCTGAAAACCGCCATGTCTGCCTGCCGGGCAACATTCAGGCTGCGCTGGATGAGCGGGTCGGCCAGCAAATGCTCCCGCGTTGCCGGTTCGCTGACAAAGGTGGGCAGCGGCAGGTAGTAGGCTTCGCCGCCGGTAGCCACTGCCAGACGGGTAAGAATATCGAAGTTGTGCGACATCTCCACCGGACGGAAGTACAACCCACCCATTAAAGTGGCAAACCGGCAGTTGACCGGCTTATCCAACACCAGAAAATCGGGAAGGTAGGAAATGGTGCGGCTGATGCCGATGCCCACCGTCCAACCCTCCTGCAAGCGCTGTGCCAGCACCAGGGCTGCCATCTGCGCCAGCGATTGAGCCAGTTCCTCGCCGGTTTCTTCAACAGCCGGCACAAGCCAGGCATCCTGTAAAGAAAAACGCTGCAACAGCATTTCCACCAGCGGCAGATCAAAGGAAACCGGCCGGATGCGGATTTCGACGATCCCGCTCTGACGGGCTTCTTTGAGCAAGCGGTTGACGGTGATGCGCGAAAGTCCCAACCGCGCCCCAATTTCTGCCTGAGTCAGGTCCTGCTCGTAATACAGCCAGGCCACCCGCGCCAGCAGTTGCTCCCGGGTGGAGATGTGTTCCGGGGACTCATGATTCATGTTACATTTGAACCCTTTCTGAACAAATGTTAGCAAATTTTCACGGTAATTTCAAGCGGTTTTTTCGTTTCCGTTCAATATTTTCAGGGGCAGTTGGTGATCAACCCATAAAATCCGTTTTTGAGAACCGTCTGCGGCCCAATCGCCGTCCTTTTTAGCAAGCGCGGCAATCTTATGTGTGACCCCCCACCCACCTCCCCCAATATTGCTTTCGCGATATTGGGGGAGGCGCAGGTGGGGGTGATTGGTATTGCATGCAAGGTTTTGATCTGATCCCGAGCTTACGTTAAAATAACGTGAATTCGGGATAAATTCAAAACCCGCAAGTAAAGCAATTACCCCCTCCCGCCTCCCCCTAAATCGCTGGGGCGATTTAGGGGGAGGTGCAGGTGGGGGTCAAACATCCTCAAAGG
>NZ_JBRCOK010000131.1:0-6848 GCF_053501535.1 Bellilinea sp.
TGTCTTTTAAAATTTTAAGATTTGCTAAAAACCTGGCATTTCTCTCCATTTTCATCCCCGATGAGTACCTGTTCACATTTTTGACCATCCTACAGGCTGTATTTTGAACGGATAGAACCCTTTCAACCCGCAGAAACTTTAACTTTTTCACCATCTTTAAAGCCAAACGATGGTTATAAAAACTTTTATAAAAATATTTCGCAATTACGTCTTGACTTTATTGGTTTTCGCGATAAAATGATTAAAATCTTTCGATTTTTTTCTCTGGTAGATATCTCTCCATGACCAAAAAAGTAAAAATTACCGAGATTGCCCACCGTGCCGGCGTTTCGATTTCAACCGTTTCACTGGTTTTGAATAACCGCCCCGGCGTTGCCCGCGATACCCGTGAACGGGTCCTGAGCGTCGCAGCCAGCCTGGGGTATTCCCCGCCCCATTCGTTCACAGATGCTACGCAAAGCCGCCTTTCCACCCTGCGCATGCTGGTCAAGCTCGATCCCGGCCAGGCTCCTCAAGCCAACCCCTTTTATTCCAAGGTCATTGTGGGCATCGAGGATGCCTGCCGCCGGAAAGGGATTAATTTGTTGTTCGCCTCGCTGCCAGTGGATGAAAACAATCATCCCCTGCAACCTCCCGGGCAGAGCGTCACCAACGGTAATGCCGATGGACTGCTGCTGGTTGGCATTTATGCCAGCGAAGCGTTTCTCGACGGGCTGACCCAGTATCCCGCTCCGGTGGTACTGGTGGATGGTTACGCCGCCCGCGACCATTACGATGCCGTGGTTTCGGATAATTTTCATGCGGCTTATCAAGCCATCGAATATCTGCTGGAGAAAGGCCACCGACACATTGGGCTGATCGGCGGTGATGAACATTGCTACCCCAGTCTGCTTGACCGGCGCAACGGCTATTTGCGCGCGCTCAAGGAACACGGGATTTCTCATACCTACCTGGCCAGTTTCAACATCACCCGCACGAAAGGATTTGATGAAACCGCAGCCCTGCTCAGGAACCATCCCCAAATTACTGCCCTCTTTTGCATAAATGACGAAATCGCCAGTACCGCTATCCGGGCTGCTCAAAGTGTGGGGCGGCGCGTGCCGGATGATCTTTCGGTTGTGGGCTACGATGATACCTACATCGCGACTAACACTCATCCGGCCCTGACCACCCTGCACGTGGATACGGTAGCCATGGGGCGGGCAGCGGTGGAGTTGCTGGAGCTGCGCCGGCTAAATCCCGACTCAGCCCGCATGACCCTGCTGATCCACCCTTATCTGGTCGAGCGCGAATCGGTGAAGCCCCTACCCCCACAAGAGGAGGTCCTCAAACCATGAACGCACCTGCTCTGCCCAACATCCCGTGGGAGGATCGCCCCCCGGGCTGTTCGGATGTGATGTGGCGGTACAGCCGCAATCCGATCATTCCCCGCAACCTGATTCCATCCTCGAACAGTATCTTCAACAGCGCAGTAGTCCCCTTTGAAGGGGGTTTTGCGGGTGTCTTTCGCTGCGACAACAGGAAGCGCGAGATGAACCTGCACAGCGGCTTCAGCCGAGATGGATTCAACTGGCAATTGAATGATGAGCCGATCCACTGGCTGACCGGCGAGGTGGAACTGGCCCTTTTTGAACACCGCTATGACCCGCGGGTGGTCTGGTTGGAAGACCGCTACTATATCACCTGGTGCAACGGTTACCATGGCCCGACCATTGGTGTTGGCTACACGCACGATTTCAAATCCTTCCATTTTTTGGAAAATGCTTTCCTGCCCTACAACCGCAATGGGGTGCTCTTTCCCCGTAAGATCAATGGCCGCTATGTCATGCTCAGCCGCCCCAGCGACCGCGGTCACACACCCTTTGGAGATATCTTCATCAGCCAGAGCCCGGATATGATCCACTGGGGACAACATCGCTTTGTGATGAGCCCCAAAGGTGGCTGGCAAAGTACCAAAATCGGCGCCGGCCCAATTCCCATTGAAACCCGCGAGGGCTGGCTGTTGATTTACCACGGCGTTTTGACCTCCTGCAATGGATTTGTCTATTCCTGCGGGGCAGCCCTGCTCGATCTGGATCAGCCCTGGAAAGTGATTGCCCGCGGCGGCCCTTATTTGATGTCCCCCCAAACCCTGTATGAATGCGTGGGTGACGTTCCAAATGTGGTTTTCCCCTGCGCCGCACTCTACGACCCCCCTACCGACCGACTGGCTGTCTATTACGGCGCAGCTGATACGGTAACCGCTCTGGCGTTTGCTTACCTCAGTGAGGTGCTGGATTTTGTCAAATCCACCAGCGAGGCTTGAAAGCCAGCCAGGAGCCACACCTCCCCTGCCCCGGCCTGTAAAGTTCACGGCTTGCAACATCCCCTACCCGTTGCAAGCCGTGTTTTTGACCCCCTTTGCAGCGTGGCGCTGCAGGTGGAAGAACGCATCAAACAAAACCGGCACGGATGACCAACCCACCGCCTCTAATCATACCCTTCACCGCCCTGCTGGGCACGCTCACCCGCCGGCGCCCGGACGAAAGACGCGCACTTCATCGCCGTCCTTTAAGATCAGGCTTAAATCCCGCTCCAAACGGCCGTTCAATGACCATGCAACCGGCTGGGAGATGCCTAATTGAGCGAACAAATCACCCACGCGGCTTTCCGGCGGCAGCTCCATTTCTGCCCGGCCCAACCTTTCGGGGGGCAGCTTTTCACGAAGATAGGAGTGGAGAATGACCCGAACCTTCATTAAACAAGTCTATTCCACGATCCACTCCAACCCCAGTTCGCGCAATTTCCCCGCGGTTGGATTGCCGGTTTCAACATCCCAGCCGGCCAGCGTGTAATAAATGGTTTTGTAATTCTCCAAATCCTGGGAGGGGTAGGCAACCCCGGCAGTCGGTCCGCTGCCCTTCATCGGTTTTTCGAACTTGGCGGGCAGGGTATCTTCCTTGCGGGTGAAGCCTTCGCGCGCATTAAAAGCGCGCATCATATTCAAGCGCCGTTCCCCAACCTGGAGGATTTCTTCGACGCTCACCTCCCAGCCCGTGGCGGCGCTCAGCATTTGCGCCATTTCCCGCGGACCGAACAGCTGCCAGGCAGGTCCCCACACAAACTGACACAGGGAATAACTATCCAGCGCGGAGTAGAAGCACTCACTCAGGTAGGCAAAGCGGATTTTTTCTTCATTCATGGAACCCGGTTTTTGGGGTTGATGCAGCCCCAGCAGGGCAAGGCGTTGATAATAATGGTCAAATCCTCCTTCTTCGTACATCGGATCATGCTCGGAGGATTGATGGTCAGCGCCAAACGGATTGACCGCGTAAATCACCCCAAGGGTTTTCTTGGCGTGCGGGATGTGGGCGGGCAGTTCAGTATTTTTGGTGGTGACCAGATAGCGATGGCTGTTTCTTCCAATCCGCTCGGCAGCGCGAGCCGAACCATCGGCCAGTACCGCGCCAAAGCCCTCCCGCCTGCCAATTTTTTCAATCATCGTCAGCATGGCATCCGCATTTCCAAAACGCAGCTCAATTCCATCCGTATCGCTGAGCGATAAAACCCCGTTTTCAAAGCATTCCATTGCAAAGGCAATGGTTGCGCCGGTGCCAATCGTATCCAGGCCGTACATGTTGCACAACTGACTGGCCAGGGCAATCGCGTTCAGGTCGCTGATGCCGCAATAACTGCCGGTTGTGCTGATCGTTTCATATTCCGGGCCGCCGTAGGTGGGCAGTACTTTGCGTCCTTTGTACTCGGTTTCTACCACCCTTTTGCAGCGGACGGTACAGGCAAAGCAGGTGTCATTCCCTTTGAGGATGGTATCGGTCATGCGGTCGCCGCAAATGGCTTCAAACTGATCAAAATCGCCCTGATTGTAATTGTAGGTGGGCAGGGAACCAATCGAATTTTGGAAAGCCACCACGTCCGCCGTCCCGTTCAGCATCAGACCTTTAACATCCGGGTATTGATCAATGGATTTGCTGCCTAACCGTTGTAAAGAGGCCAGGGTGGCTTTGTCAACCGCTTCGCTTTTGCGAGCGGCCTTCACCACAATGGCTTTAAGGTTTTTGGATCCCATGACCGCGCCCATGCCCGTTCGCCCATTGGCGCGGTTGTGCATGTTCATCACCGCCGCGAGCAGGTTCAATTTTTCACCGGCCGGTCCAATTTGGAGAACTTCCAGTTTGGGATCACCCAGCTCGGTTTTGATTCGTTCTTCCGCCTCGCCGGTCGTCAACCCCCACAGATGTTCTGCATCCCGAATTTCGGCCTGCCCGTCATGCAGGTACAGATAAACCGGCTGATCGGCTCTTCCCTGAACCACAATTCCATCAAATCCGGCGTGTTTTAAAGCGGCCGGGAAAAATCCACCCCCCTGGCTGTCCCCAATCGCAAGGCTGATTGGAGAACGGGCATTGATGCAAATGCGGGACTGGCCGGAAACTGGCAAACCGGTTGGGATGCCGGTGAAGAAAGTGAGCGTGTTTTGCGGGCCCAGCGGGTCGCTGCCCGGCGGGGTCAACTTCAAGATGTAGTACAAACCCATCGCACTGCCGCCGCCGTACTTTCGGTAAAAAGCATCGTCCGGCTGTTCGGTCTTCAATTCACCGTTGGTCAAATTGACATGCAAAATCGAGTGGTTTACACACGGGATCATGATCCTCAACTCCTTGGGGTGAAAATTTGCAGAACCTGAAAATATTATAGCAAAAAACGGAAGATGGCAATCACCGAAATTACATAAATCGAGAAAATTAATGACGAAAACGGAAATTTAAAATCAAACTCTTGTATTTTTCGGAAAAACGACTATACTATTTCTAGAATGAACATCAAACTGGACTGGACGGATAAACAAATCATTGATCTGCTGACCATTGACGGGCGGATGCCCGCCAGTGATATTGCGCGGACGATTGGGGGAATTACCGAACGCGCGGTACGATATCGAATTCAACGGTTGGTGGATGAGGGGGTCATCAGCATTACCGCCGTGGTAAACCCAAAGGCAATTGGCTTTCCGGTCATTGCCGATATTTTTATTCAAGTTGAACCGGGCATGATTCTGGACGTAGCCGGGAAAATTTCCCGCTTTGAGAACGTCAGTTATGTGGCCTGTTCGACAGGCGAGCGGGACATCAGCGTTCAGGTCGTCGCCAGAGATAACCAGGAACTGTATACCTTTGTAACCGAAGTGATTGGCAGAATACCCGGCGTGCAAAAAACCATCACTTCTTTAGTGCCCTTTATCGTCAAAGATGACTCTCACTGGCGGATTCCGGCATCGTACTTTGAAAATCAGAATCCCAAATCATAAATCCTGAGCAACCGGCATCTTGAAAATGCCGATTTTTTTCAAGGAGAGTGAGTTATGAATTCAGCCTATGATTGGGCCGTTGAATATTCGAATCGCTGGTTGAGCATTATTCGACAAAGCGAAGTCACGGAAGATGTGGCCAAATGGATCATCGAGGAATCCAAAATCAATTTTGCCGAACACTTCAACAAAGGCTGGCTGGAATATCGCAAATCCGTGACCGAAGCCGGCGATTGGGCGATGACCGAATGGACCGGCAAAGGGGCTCAATTTCAGGATGTACTGGGCAGAAAGTTCATTGACTGCCTGGGCGGCTACGGGATGATGGACCTCGGCTGGGGACACCCGGAAGTGGTTGCCGCGGTCAAGGCTCAACTGGAGCGATCCCCCATGCCCTCTCAGGAACTCATTGATCCTCTACGCGGCGTACTGGCCAGGATCCTGGCCGAAATTTTACCCGGCGACATTAAGTATTGCTTCTTCTGCGCCTCAGGTACCGAAGCCATCGAAGGCTCGCTGAAACTGGCCAAAATGTATACACGAAAACCCGGCTTCATCACCGCGCTGAAGGGATTCCACGGCAAGACGCTGGGGTCTTTGAGTGTGATGGGTAAGTCCGACTACCGCCAACCGCCCGGAATTTTATACGGCGGACCGGTTTATCATGTGCCGTTTGGGGATGCAGAAGCCGTCGAAAGACAGCTGGATATCTGCGAGAAAGTGGGGGTTGAAATCGCGGCAGTCATCATGGAGCCCATTCAGGGGGAGGCAGGTGCCATTGTCCCGCCGGATGATTTCTGGCCGCGCATCCGCGAAGCGACCCGCAAACATGGGGTTTTGTTGATCGCCGACGAAGTTCAAACCGGCCTGGGCCGGACGGGCAAATTGTGGGGAGTGGACCATTGGGATGTTAAACCGGATATCGTCGCCCTGGCAAAATCGCTGGGCGGCGGGGTTATGCCCATTTCCACTTTCGCCTCCACGGAAGAAATCTGGCAGGTGATGATGTACCCCAATCCCTTTATTCACACCACAACCACCGGAGGGGGTGCGCTGGCGTGCAGCGCGGCAATTGCCGCCATCAACGTCACCTTGCGCGAAAAATTATGGGAAGTTGCCGCTGAAAAAGGGGATTATTTGATTCCCAAACTCAATCAGCTGGCGCAGCGTTTTCCGGATATTTTTGACCGCATCACAGGAAAGGGTTTGTTGATTGGGATGCACTTCAAGGACAGCGCCACCGGTTATAAAGTGGCTGCCGGCCTGTTCAAGCGCGGCGTTCTGGTCGCCGGCACGTTGATCAGTTCGACTACCATTCGGATTGAGCCTCCCCTGATCATTACTTATGAAGAAATCAATGAGGTACTGAATCGGTTGGAAGATACCCTGAGGGAAATTGAGCGAGGTGGGTAATTTGCAATGACATGAAGTTCAACGGCCTAAAAACACGTGAGTTCGGGATGCGATCAAAACCCGGCATGCGATGCCAATGCCCCCACCTGCACCTCCCCCAAAATCGCAGGGGCGATTTTGGGGGAGGCGG
>NZ_JBRCOK010000132.1:0-9998 GCF_053501535.1 Bellilinea sp.
TTACCAACCTCGCCGATGGGATGGCGGACAGCCGTATAAATAAAGATGACCCCTGCAAAGGAAATTACCACGAACAGACCGCGCAGCGTAGATGTGGTATGATCAAGTCGCAGCATACGGCTGATCAGTTGTTCCAGCCAGCGCTGAATTTGTTCCAGTGAAAAATCGAAGGGGGAGGAAGAGGATGATGTCATTGTCAATCTTCAGGAATGGACCATTCCACCAGCTGGCTTAATTGCTCAATCTCCTGTTGAAGTTTGGATTGCGCCTGAGGATTTCGTTCCAGATTGGTGCGGATAGAACGCATGAGAATGTGGAAGACTTTTTTGACCGAATACACCTGTCCAGAGCAGGTTTCTGCCAGAGATGATACCGCCTCGCTGAAAAAGGCGCGTACAGCCTGCTCCTGACTTTCGCGGGTAATGTACTGACGCTGGATCTCGATCATTTCTTTCTCTCTCTTTGCCTGACTGAGCCAGGAAGTTTGCCAGCGTTTAATCAGGTCTTTTTCGACTTCTTCCGGCATTTCCAGATCGCGGATTTCAACTTTCAGAACGCGGATGCCGCGCTCCTGTAACATTTGATATTCCATTGAAGGTACCTGTTGACCGGTTGGCTTTCCGAATAAATCCAATTCATCTACCACAGGTTGAGTTAACCTCTGGTGAATGATGGCGTGGATGGTTTGCAGGGCAGTCGGCTGATTGATGCGGCTATGGAATAACTCATCCAGCCTGAAACGGGAGAGAGTTTCTTTCCAAATATCTGCAGCCAGACGCGGGGGGAGCCAGCGCCAGTCATTCAACCGATCGGGCGTGTCTTCCGGCAGATTGGCGTCCACATTCCGGCGCAGGATGGCTTTTTCCACCGAGGACGGTCGGTAGCCGTACTGACTGCCGCCTTCTCCCGGTTGGGCGTCAATTTTGAAATGAACCACAATTTTGGGGACAAGTTCAATATTATCGCGTGTCAGGGCGCGGGTTTCCATGCGCTGGCGTTGCTGTACTTCCAACCGCGCAGGTTGATCATCGCTCACGCCGGCTGGCGCGCCTGAAGAAAGAAAGGGGCCAATTTTTCCCTTTTGAATGCGCAAATCCACAACGGCTTTGTCGCCTTCCAGATATTCTTTTCGCTCGGTAAAGGTAATGCCGGGACCAATTGCGCGGTTAAAACGGTCGTCTTTTCTCAAAACCGCAGCGCTGGCGCTATCCAAAATGACCACACCAGGGCCTTCTTTTTTGATTTCTCCCTTGCGCTGACGAATTTTACCGTTTTCGATGAAGATTGCCGGTCCATGACCTCCCTGAATGTACAAAAGCAGCCGTCGGTAAATGCGCCAGCGGTCTTCCAGTTTACGGACAGGCAACACAAATTGAGAGAAGAAGAAAAGCCAGAAAAAAAGACCCAACAAACATAAGATACTGGTTAAGAAAAGCTGCCCAACCCCCGCCACAAAACCACCCGGTACGCGATTGAGATACCAGACAACCAGTATCCCCGTCAAAGTAAGAGAAAGGAGAATCAAGCGATAGCGAGATCGGAACAATGCGCGCATACGAGTCCTGCCTGTGAATCATTTTATAACACAAACAGATTTTCGGTATGATAGAATCAAACACGAATCCCAATCTATCAAAACAGGATCGGAAATGCTGCGTTCGTTGTTTATTGCCCTTTCCAAAGCCTACTGGGCGCAGCGCTGGATCAGCCGTTGGGGGCTGGCATGGCGGGTAGCTTCCCGTTTTATTGCCGGTGAAACGGTTGAACAGGCCCTTCGGGCTGTTCAGGTGCTGAATCAGCAGGGCTTACTGGCAACACTGGATCAATTGGGTGAAAACACCCAAACGGTACAAGATGCCGAGCAGGCCGCCCAGGGAATTTTGCATCTGCTGGAAGAAATCGAGCGCGCCGGCGTGCAGGCGAATGTATCTGTTAAACTGAGCCAGCTGGGACTGGTAATTGACCCCCAACTGGCGGTTAGGCATCTTCGCCAGATTGTGGAAAAGGCCCGGCAACTGAATAATTTTATCCGTGTGGACATGGAAGATTCTACTTTGACGGATGCCACCTTGAAAATCGTTGCCGACTTACGGGATAGCGGCTTGGATAACGTGGGCACGGTTATTCAATCTTACCTCTACCGCAGCATGGAAGATACCCAAAAGCTGATCGAGCGGGGCATAAAAATCCGGCTGGTCAAAGGAGCGTATCAGGAACCACCCCATCTGGCCTATCCCAAAAAACGAGATGTGGATGCAGCCTTTGACCGCTTGAGTGATCTGTTGATTGACACCTCGCTGCGCTTTGATTATTTGCCGGCAACGGCCAGCGGACGGTTCCCGCCGCTGGCAGCCATCGCGACGCATGACGAAAAACGGATCGAGCACGCCATCCAGCGTGCCAAAAGTTGCGGCCTGCCGGTTGAGCGTCTGGAATTTCAAATGCTTTACGGAATTCGGCGTGATTTACAGCTGGCGTTGGTCAAACAGGGTTACCCGGTACGTATTTATGTGCCGTTTGGTACACACTGGTATCCCTACTTCATGCGCCGGCTGGCAGAAAGACCGGCCAATGTGTGGTTTTTTGTTTCCAACTTCTTTCAGCGATGATCTTTGATATGGAACATACCTTTTCTCAATTGGCTTTGGTTACTGGCGCAGCCGTGCGGCTGGGCAGGGCAATTGCGCTGGCGCTGGCAAAGAAAGGCTACGCCATTGCTTTGCATTATCATCATTCTGAAGAATCTGCCCGTCTAACCATTGCTGAAATTGAAAAAATCGGTGTGCCGGTTTTCCCCGTCCGTGCCAATTTGCGGAATGTGCAGGAAATCAAGCGGATGTTTGAACAGGTTGCAGCCACCGGACTGCCGCTGAGGGTACTGGTCAATTCGGCTGCGGTGATGCCCCGACAGGATTTGCTGAACATGGATGCAGAGGATTGGGACAGCGTGATGGATGTCAACCTGCGCGCGGCCTGGCTGTGTGCCGTCGAAGCGGCGCATTTGATGCATGCGGGAGGTGTGATTATCAACATCAGCGACACGGGAGCAAATAAGGTTTGGACGGCTTACCCTACTTATGTGATCAGCAAGGCAGGATTGGAGGTGTTGACGCGTTTGCTGGCACGCCGGCTTGCGCCTCATATTCGTGTCAATGCAGTTGCCCCCGGTTTAATCCTTCGGGGCGAGGATACCCCCGCGGAAGAATGGACGCGATTGGTGCAACGCCTGCCTTTGGGCCAAAGCGGCAGCGAAGATGATGTGGTCAGGGCAATTCTGTTTCTGATGGAAAGTATGTACATCACCGGTGAAGTGCTTGTTGTAGATGGTGGATATGGATTAATCTAAAAAAACAGGAATTGGAATGCAAAAAAACATTCGTAAAGTCTTGGGAGAATTCATTCGTACTTCGCAGCCGCTGGCATTGCTGGCCGGGGCGCTGCTGTATGCCTGCGGTGTGGGTGTACTGGTTTATCTGGGTGAATCGGTTGATTGGACGGTCTACTGGTTTGGACAGGCGGTGGTAACCCTGTTGCAGTTGAGCAGCGTCTATCTCAAGGCTTATTATGACCTTGTGTCTGAAAGTTCGCCTCGTTCCGCCACCGATAATGGGCGAATGGAAGACTGGAAGCCGATTTCTCGCAATGTCTATCTGCTGGCGGCGGTCACCACCCTGACCATGGGGGCGATGACCACTTTTGTTCTTTATTCGCGGGGTGTGCTGCAGCCGGCCGGCCTGCTTTTTCTGGGCATTTCGTGGCTGTTCGCGTTCTTTTACGGGGTACCACCCCTGCGTTTGGTCTATTCCGGTTATGGAGAGTTGATCAGCGCGATTTTTCTGACAACGTTGGTACCGGGTTTTGGGTATGTATTGCAACGCGGCGAGTTAATCCCGATCATGGGGTTGTTTAATTTTCCATTGCTGGCGCTTTTTTTGGCTCTGACACTGGCAACCTCACTGGAAACATATTTCAGCGAAATCAAAGCCGGCCGGCAAAATATGATGATTCGACTGGGATGGCAGCGCGGAATGAACCTGCACAATTTCTTGATTGGGCTGGCTTTTTTGCTGGTTGGGATCAGTCCGCTGGCAGGTCTGGCATGGTCACTAACCTGGCCGCGCTTGCTGGTACTGCCGGTGGGCATCTTCCAAATCTGGCAGATGTGGCAAATTGGTAACGGTGCAAAACCGAACTGGCGTTTGTTGCGACTGACTGCAGCGGCCAGTTTTGGTTTGCTGCTTTACCTGCAGTTTTTTTCTCTTTGGACGGGATAAAATATGCCGGAATTTTTAGAATTACTTCCTCCCACCAAGGCCTTGTCCTACTGGCTGGATTTTATTCCCCAAAATAGCACGGATGTGGAACGGCTGGCGGTGGTGGATGCAGCCGGGCGGGTAACCGCTCGGGCGGTGATCAGCCCGGAACCGCTTCCAGCCTTTCCTCGCAGCAGTGTGGATGGCTATGCGGTGCGAGCGGCGGATACTTTCGGCGCCAGTGAGTCGCTGCCGGCTTACCTGACGGTCAAAGGTGAATTGCCAATGGGAAAGGCACCTCCCTTTGATTTGCAACCCGGTGAAGCGGCATTGATTCATACGGGTGGAATGTTGCCAGCGGGCAGCAATGCTGTGGTCATGCTCGAACATACTCAACCTTCGCGTGAAAATGAAATCGAGGTACTGCGCGCTGTTGCCGAAGGGGAGAACGTTCTCAAGCCGGGTGAGGATGTTCAGCAAGGAGAGGAGATCATCCCCGCCGGGGTTCGTTTGCGACCTGCGGAGATTGGCGGTTTGATGGCATTGGGGATTTTGGAAATTGAGGTTTTGCGGAGGCCAAGGGTAGGTGTTCTCTCGACGGGTGACGAAGTCGTACCGCCGCAGGTTGCCGTTTTGCCCGGTCAGGTACGCGATATTAACAGTTATTCGTTGAGTGCGCTGGTGGAACAGGCCGGTGGGATCGCCGAACGCTATGGCATATTTCCCGATCAGGCGGAGGCGTTGGAGGCAGGCTTGAAGAAAGCGCTCAATGAGTGTGATGCAGTAATCATTACCGCCGGTTCTTCAGCCAGCACGCGTGACTTAACCGCCGAAGTGATCAACGGTATGGGAAAGCCCGGTGTGCTGGTGCATGGTTTGAATATCCGCCCCGGCAAACCGACCATTCTGGCGGTTTGCGATGGGAAACCGGTGATTGGACTGCCCGGCAACCCGGTGAGCGCGTTGGTGATTGCCTACCTTTTTGTGCAACCGGCATTGAATCGCCTGTGTGGCGTAACTGGATTGATTCGCCCCGCTGTTCGGGCAAAATTGACGGTTAATCTGCCATCGCAAGCCGGGCGGGAAGATTACTATCCCGCCAGGTTGATTCAGCAAGAAGGGCAATGGCTGGCTGAGCCGATTTTTTACAAAAGCAACCTGATTTTTTCGCTGAGCCGGGCGGATGGTTTGATTCATATCCCTGAAAATGCTACCGGATTGGGAGTTGGTGAAGAAGCCGAGGTTTTCCTGCTGGGGAAAGGATAAAAACGTGAATCCTTTGAAATGGCGGTTAATGGTTATTGCCGGAGTGGTTTGCCTTTTCTTTACCGGTTGTGCCAGTGGTATTCAGGCTGCTGCTCAGCATCCTACCCCTGCGGTTATGGTGCAGGCTGAAACTACCCAAACCCGGTTGCCTACCCCAACCGAGGTCTTAACTTCCACCATGGTTTTACCCGATCCTACCCTGACATTGACTCCGACACCGCTGCCTACGGGTACTCCAACCGCTGTGTCAACTTCCACACCAGCATGGGTTTATTATCCTGCCGGGCAGCTTCAAGTACCCATTTTGCTGTACCATCGCATTTCCGAAGGCGAGCCGGAGAACCGCTACGAGGTATCGGTGGAGAATTTCCGCCTTCAAATGGAGTATCTGTCAAAAAATGGTTTTACGACCATTACGCCGGTTCAACTCTCAAAAGTAATCCTGAAGGGTGGAGACTTACCGCTCAAGCCGATCATTGTGACTTTTGATGATGGCTATCGAAGTGTTTATGAGTTTGCTTTTCCGATTCTGCAACAGTATGGATTGCAGGGTGTGGTGTACGTGATTACTGGTTATGTGGGTGCCCCGACCTATATGAATGCTGACCAGCTGGTTGAATTATTTGCAAACGGCTGGGAAATTGGTAGTCACACCGTCAGCCATGAGGATTTAGTGAAAAATCCTTCCCATGCTTATGATCAAATGGTAGGGTCGAAACTCTACCTGGAAAAGTTGTTAGGCACAAAGGAACTGACAATCGCTTACCCCTACGGAAAAGCTGATGAAAATATCACCCGCCGGGCAGCCAGATACGGTTATTTTGCCGGTATGGGTTTAGGGGTGAGTAACAAACATTTCATTGAAACGCTTTATTTTCTCAGCCGACAGGAAATCAAATCCAATTGCGATTTGAATTGTTTTGAAAATATCGTTACAGGCAAAAAAAGCGAACCGTGAGGAGTTTACGATGTCCATTTATTTGCAGGATATTCCCTTAAACGAAGCGCTTGCACGGTTTGAACAGGCACTGGAGTCGGCCGGCCTGAACGGCATTCTCGGAGAGGAAACGCTTGAATTGAGCGAAAATCTGGTTGGGCGGGTAACCACCCAACCGGTGTGGGCGCGGATTTCCTCCCCCCATTATCATGCCGCAGCCATGGATGGTTTTGCCCTGCGGGCGGAGGATGTTGCAGGCGCTATGCCTACTTCCCCGGTGATTCTGACTGTTGGTCAACAAGCGGTTTATGTAGATACCGGTGATCCATTACCCCTGTGGGCAAATGCAGTTGTGCCCATTGAGAATGTGGAAGCCCTGGACGAGAATGGGCAGATCATGACAGATGCCCGCTGTCCGCGTTCAATCCGCTTGAGAGCGGGATTACCGCCCTGGTCGCACGTGCGTCCAATGGGCGAGGATATTGTTGCTACCCAACTGGTGTTGCCCTCTGGTCATATCTTGCGCCCGGTAGATTTAGGAGCGGTGGCTGCGGCCGGCCATGATCGAATTTCGGTCAGCCGCAAACCAAGGGTGGCAATTCTCCCCACCGGTACAGAATTGATCGAAATTGGTCAACCTGTAGAAACCGGCCGGATTATTGAGTTTAACTCGCTGGTATTGGCAGCTCAGATTCGGCTTTGGGGAGGCGAGGCTTTCCGTTATCCGATCACGCCAGATGAGAATGCTCTCATTCGTCAGCGTGTGCAGGAAGCTGCGGAACAAAGCGATCTCATCCTGCTCAATGCTGGTTCCTCAGCCGGATCGGAAGATTTTTCCGCTGTAGTGGTGCAGGAATTGGGTGATTTGCTGGTTCACGGTGTTGCGGTGCGTCCCGGTCACCCGGTCATATTGGGAATGATCCGCCGGAAGAATGGCAGTCAGTGTCCCATTATCGGCGTTCCGGGCTATCCTGTATCGGCGGCGTTGACGGGAGAAATTTTTGTTGAACCGCTGCTGGCGCGCTGGCTGGGGCGCCCTCCTTATCAACCCATTGAAATTGAAGCAAAGATGACCCGCAAATTGACCTCACCGCCGGGTGATGATGATTATGTGCGGGTGGTGGCAGGCAGAGTAGGGGATCAGTTGTTGGCGGCGCCGCTATCGCGGGGGGCAGGGGTAATTACCTCACTGGTGCGTGCGGATGGTATTGTCGTTTTACCTCGCGGAGTGCAGGGTGTCGAAGCTGGCAGCCGGGTCAGAGTTCGGCTTTACCGTCCGCCGGAAGAACTCAATCAGACCATTTTTGCAATTGGATCGCATGACATCAGTCTGGATTTGTTGGCGCAGTATCTGGCCGCCTATGGACGCCGGCTGGTATCTGCGAATGTGGGCAGTCAGGGCGGGCTGGTAGCCTTGCGCCGGGGAGAAACTCATCTGGCTGGTTGTCATTTGCTGGATACGCAAAGTGGAGTGTATAACCTTGCGGCAGTTCAGCAGTACCTTCCTGGTCAAAAGGTGCGTATACTGGGATGGGTTAACCGGGTACAAGGGTTGCTGGTTGCCAAAAGAAATCCAAAGAACATTGAAGGATTGCAGGACTTGATACGAGAAGATGTAATGTTCGTAAACCGTCAGCGCGGAGCTGGCACCCGCATATTGCTCGACTATCAATTGGGGTTATTGGGCATCTCTCCTTTGCAGATTCGTGGATACGATCAGGAGGAATACACTCACTTAGCGGTTGCTGCGGCGGTTGCTTCCGGCCGTGCCGATTGCGGCCTGGGTATTGCTGCTGCGGCGGTTGCATTGGATTTGGATTTCATCCCGCTGTTTGAAGAAGAATATGACCTGATTATTCCGGCGATCTATGCAGAAGATGATTTGTTACGACCTCTATTTGACCTTGCGGCTGATGGCTCGTTTCGCGCAGCTGTCGGTCAATTACCGGGCTATGATATTTCCCGCATGGGGAGATGGATTCAATAATTGAGAACCAAAGGAGGTTAATCATGCCAATTTCAGAGAACATTCCCGCACCAGATTTTGAATTGTTGGATGAAACGGGTACGCCCCGCCGGTTGAGCGATTACCGCGGCAGGCCGGTTGTTTTGTATTTCTACCCCAAAGATGACACGCCTGGTTGCACCAAAGAGGCGTGCAGCTTCCGGGATGATTATTCGGTCTATGAAGAAGCCGGCGTCGTGATTTTGGGAGTCAGCCCCGATTCGCCAAAATCTCATGCAAAGTTTAAGGAAAAGTACAATCTGCCTTTTACTTTGCTTGCGGATGAGGAGCATCGGGTTTGCGAGTTATATGGAGCGTGGGGAAGAAAAAAGTTCATGGGGCGCGAATATGATGGCGTTTTACGCACCACTTTTGTGATCAGTGCGGACGGCACAATTCTGCGTGTTTTCCCGGATGTCAAACCGGAAGGTCATTCGAAAGAAGTATTGGCCGCTTTAGAGGCAGCCTGAGATAATCATCACCCAAAAGCAGGGTCGGGTGATTGCACAGCAACCGCCCGACCCTTATATTTTTGGGTTTCAAGAAAGCCGGCCCTCGATGGGCAATCAACCTTCACTCAGAGAGGCATTTTGGGGTTCTTCAACCGGTTGTTCTGCCGAACGCACATTCATCAGCTCAGAATAGGCAGCCAGCTTTTCAAGGGTTGTAGAGGACAGGTAGGCTATGATGTTGTTTTGCAGCTCTTCCCACATCAACCGGGAAGTGCAAATTTCATTGCGCGGGCAGTCTTCTGTGTCCTCTAAGCATGGAGTCAGGCAAATTGGGCCTTCCAGCACCTCTGCGATTTTTAGGACTGTGATGTTTTTTGGCGGATGATTCAGGCGCAAACCGCCGCGCGGGCCGGGTGTGGCTTTGATGAGGCCGGATTGCATCAGGGTGTGGGCAATCTGGTGCAGGAAAGGCAAGGGGATATTGAGGGACTCAGAAAGCTGGGCGCTGGGGATGGGGCGTCCGCTGGTGTTGCCGGCAAGAGCGATCATCACTTGCAAACCATAGTCCAGTCTTCTGCTGATTCGAAACATGGTTCACTCCTTGAATTTCTACAATGATTATTGATTTTGTATGGTATTTTAATTGTATATCAAAATTCTAAAAAGTGACAATAGTAATTGATCAGCTTGTAAAAAATCTTAAGCAACTCTAATTTAGGATTAGATATGGATTGTGGAATGGAAAAGAAACATCTGAAAATCTTGCCGATAATTTGAGGAAGGGGTATAATCAAGACGTTCGGGGCGTGGCTCAGCCCGGTTAGAGTGCACGGTTCGGGTCCGTGAGGTCGGCGGTTCAAATCCGCCCGCCCCGACACGTTAGAGGATGAACCCGACATCCTCTTTTATTATTGTGGTCGGCAGTTCTCCCATCGAGGGATGAAAAAATCCGCCCGCCCCGACAGGTTAGAGGATGAACCCGACATCCTCTTTTTTTATTGTGGTCGGCAGTTCTCCCATCGAGGGATTAAAAAATCCGCCCGCCCCGACACGTTAGAGGATGAACCCGACATCCTCTTTTATTA
>NZ_JBRCOK010000133.1:0-26412 GCF_053501535.1 Bellilinea sp.
AGAGGCACTCCTCCCCCGGCAATTGATTCAGAACTGGAATACGCTATTTTTAATCCATTGATTTTGATTGAAACTCCCGCTTTTTACAATGATATTTATGACCTGAGCATTTTACCTGCTACGCGTTCGGCTTTGGAAGAATTGAAGGTGCGCTCCATTGCCGTATTACCGCTGTGGGCGGCCCGTAAACAATTGGGAGCACTGCTCTTTCTTTCAGAAGGGCTGCATTATTTCACCATCCGTGAAATGCGCACCTTCCCACCCCTCGTGGATCAGATGGCAACCGCCATTGAAAACATGCGGCTCTTTGAACAAACCCAGGCGGCTCTGGCTGAAACAGAATTGTATTACCGCATCAGCAGCGGTATTGCACAGGCAGGGGATGCCAGCGATCTGGTAGATCTGGTAATAACCGAAATCCTCCCGGCTCAAGCAGAACGAGCAGCCATCATCCAGATTTACAATGATCAGGATGGCATTCCAGTCGAGTTTGAGATTGTTGCCAGCGCTTCAGTTGCCGGTTCATCTGAATTGACTGGAGTGCGTCAATCCGTCACCCATTTGCCGATACTTAAGGAATTACGCGAAGAACCCATCCTGTTGAATCATCTCGAAAACAGCAGACTTGACCCTGTTTCCAAACAAACCCTGAGCCTGATGGGCGTAGCTGCTGGTATTTTTGTGCCGTTGTTCAGTGCAGGCAAAATTGTGGGTTTGCTGGCAGTTACTTCCAGTCAACCAGCCAGTTTCGACCTGGAAGAGGTGCGGGTATTGAATGTTGCCAGCAGTGGTGTAGCCGTAGCATTGGAAAGACAACGCCTGCTCAAAGAAGCCCAGCGCCGGGCTCTTGAACTTCAGGCCGCTGCCGAAATCGCCCGCGATACCACCAGCGTTCTTTCTCAGGATGAATTGCTGAACCGTATCGTAAATCTGCTTTGGGAGCGTTTTGGTTTTTACCATACCGCCATATTTCTGGTCAATGACGAAGGCACTCATGCCGTCATTCAACAGGCCAGTGGACACGGTGCGAAAGAAGTTCTGGAGAGCCGTCAAAAAATTGCGGTTGGATCGCGCTCCATCATAGGAAAGGTTACCGATACCGGTAGTCCCGTAATGGTCAATAATGTACTAGAAAGCCCAATTTACCTGCCCAATCCACATTTGCCGGATACCCGTTCGGAGCTGGGTATTCCTCTGCGCATCGCCGACCGTGTCATCGGAGCGCTGGATATTCAATCCAATCAACCGAATGCGTTTCAGGAAAATGAACTGGGGGTGTTCCAGATTCTGGCCGACCAGATTGCCGTGGCGATTGAAAACGCCCGCGCCTATGAACTGGCCCAAAAAGCCTATCAGGAGATGCGCGAGGTTGACCGCCTGAAGTCCCAATTCCTGGCGAATATGAGTCACGAATTGCGCACACCGTTGAACTCGATTATTGGCTTCTCACGGGTGATCCTCAAAGGCATTGATGGACCAATCAACGACCTTCAAAGGCAGGACCTCACCTCGATTTACAATTCCGGTCAGCATTTACTCGGTTTGATCAACGATGTGCTGGATCTTTCCAAGATCGAAGCCGGCAAAATGGAACTCCAATTTGAAGAAGTCAACATTGCCGATCTGGTCAACTCGGTCATGTCTACTGCTGTAGGGCTGATAAAGGATAAACCCATCCAGTTGAAACACTTTGTGGAACCTGACTTGCCGACAGTCATTGCAGATAACACCCGCATCCGCCAGGTTCTGCTCAATTTCATATCCAATGCCGCCAAATTTACAGATGCCGGTTCGATCACGGTTGAAGCCAAAAAGTCCTTCAGCCCCGACAATAAACCCGAAGTCATGGTGGTGGTTACGGATACGGGTCAGGGAATTGATGAAAAGGGCCGAGAAAAACTGTTTCTGCCCTTCTCTCAGGTGGATGATTCGCCAACCCGCAAAACTGGCGGTACCGGCCTGGGCCTTTCCATTTCCCGTTCCTTCATCGAACTACACGGCGGCCGAATCGGCCTTTTGTGGAGTGAGATCGGTAAAGGAAGCGCATTTTTCTTCACCCTGCCCGTTCAACAGCCAGCGAAACAGACCAGTGATCTGAAATCGGATGAAATTCTTTCCAAAACCGAAAAAGTGATCCTGGCAATTGATGACGATGTACAAGTCATCAAATTATACGAACGCTTCTTGAAAACCAGCGGTTATAAAGTGGTTGCCCTTACCCAACCCAAGCTCGCGGTTGAAAGAGCAAAGTCCCTGAAACCTTTTGCAATAACTCTCGATGTGATGATGCCGGAAGTGGATGGATGGCAGGTTATTCATGCCCTGAAAAACGACCCCCAAACGCGGGATATTCCGGTGATTATTTGCAGTATTCTGGAAGAAGAAGAAAAGGGATTTAGCTTAGGTGCAGCCGATTATCTGGTAAAACCCTTCTTGCAAGAAGATCTGGTCAATGCGGTTTACCGGTTGAATCGTCAGAACCGCATTCATCGCATTCTGGTTGTGGACGATTCGCTCGAAGATCAGCGTTTAATTCAGAAAACGCTTGCGGAGAACAAAAATTTTGAGATCTATGCCGCCTTCGATGGCGAAAAAGCTTTGAAAATGATTCAATCTATCAAACCGGATGCAGTCATTCTGGATCTCTTCATGCCGGGACTGGATGGCTTTCAATTGCTGGAAAAAATCCGCACTGATAACGAATTCCGAAATATCCCAATTATTATCCTTACAGGTGCCGACCTGACCCCTGAGCAGCATCACCAGTTAGCCAGTTTCAGCCAGAACATGCTGAATAAAAGCTTCCTGCGCGAAAAAGACCTGCTGAACCATATTGAACAGGCTCTGCATCGCATACAGGCTTAACTTAAAGTGAGGTTTACCCGTTGATGAGTTTATCTTGTGTCGTAGAATGTCTGGATTGTGGTCACCGTTCCCCTTTTTCCCCAATTCAATCCACCTGCCCAAACTGCGGTAGTGTCTGGCGAAGAGCGGTTTATGATTATGAGTCAATCGCCAAAATCCTGCCAAACTTAATTAGCCGCCGCCCGTTTAACATTTGGCGCTACCGTGAATTACTCCCCGTTCTCAACCCTAACCCTGACCTGTGCCTGAATGAGGGAGGTACTCCCCTGGTGCGGGCGTTAAATCTGGGGATGATTCTCAGTCACCCAAACCTTTACCTCAAAGATGAGCGGCAAGGCCCAACCGCCTCATTCAAAGACCGCCAGGCAGCCGTAACAATCTCTGCCCTGAAAGAAGCGGGGATTACAGAAGCGGTTATTGCCTCCACCGGCAATGTGGCAATCGCATATTCGGCTTATGCAGCCCGTGCCGGCATTAAACTCTGGGCATTTCTCACCAGTCTGGTACCGGCCGCTAAAATGCGCGAAGTAGCCCTTTATGGCACACAGGTGATCAAGGTCACCGGCTCTTATGATCAGGCAAAGCAGGTTGCGGCTGAGTTTGCCCATCAGCGGGGGTTATACCTGGATGCCGGCGCTAAAAGCATCACCAGCGTCGAATCCATGAAAACCATTGCTTTTGAAATTGCCGAGCAGTTTACCACCCAAAAAGGCAATTCCCTGCAACCAACCAACGGTCTGACTGTTTTACCGTGGAAAACTCCCGATTGGTACATTCAATCCGTAAGCGGTGGAATGGGGCCTTTGGGTGTTTATAAAGGCTTTGAAGAACTTTACTGCATGGGAATCATCGAGCGCATTCCCAAAATTGCGGTCATTCAGGTTGAAGGCTGTGCCCCCATGGTTCACGCCTGGCGGCAGGGGTTGGATACTGCCGCCCCGGTGCGATCACCCCACACCCTGATTGCGACACTGGCAACCGGTGACCCCGGCCGCACCTACACCATCCTGCGAAATCATATCCTACAAACCGGGGGAACTTTTGAAATGGTCAGCGATCAGGAAGCCTTCCGCGCCATGCACTTTTTGGCAAAGATGGAAGGACTTTCGGTAGAACCGGCAGCCGGTGTGGCAGTAGCAGGGTTGATTAAGCTGGTACGCGCCGGTCAAATTACCCCCCAGGAAAGTGTGGTCATCAATGTCAGCGGTCACACCATGCCAATTGAGCGCAACATTCTGGGCGAAGGCTGGTCGAAAGATGTTGTCCTGCCTTCGGAACAAATGGAGGAAAGCGCTGAAGAAGGTTTGCTGGCTGCCCTCAGCAAAGTTGCCATTGACCGCTTCCCGCGTATCGCCATCGTGGATGATAACCCGGACGTTCGCCGCCTCATTCGCAGAATATTGCAATCTCAGGGAGACTACGAACTACTTGAAGCCGGTAACGGCCTTGAAGCCGTTGAACTGATCCGTACCCAGCGGCCCAATCTGGTCATTCTGGATTTGATGATGCCGGAAATGGATGGATTTGCGGTGATGGAAGCCTTGAAGTCCGATCCCGGCACGGCAGAAATACCGATCATCGTCATTACCGCCAAAGAACTAAGCGCCGGAGAAAAAGAACGTTTACGCGGTCACATTCAAACACTGATGCAGAAAGGGGATTTTATGAGCGATGA
The DNA here is from genome assembly GCF_053501535.1 of Bellilinea sp. NCBI lineage: Bacteria > Bacillati > Chloroflexota > Anaerolineae > Anaerolineales > Anaerolineaceae > Bellilinea > Bellilinea sp. The sequence continues at coordinate 4,541 of NZ_JBRCOK010000133.1, forward strand.
TTTATTGGACGAGGTGCGGGCATTTTTGAAGTAATCTTTTACCGCTGAGAGTATTCTTTCATTATGGAACGAAAAAATCGCTCTCAGGGGATTAATGCCGCACTATCCTCAGCCATTTTGCTGGGTCTGCTTCCCATTTTTGGAAAGCAGGCCCTGCTTTCTGGATTTTCGCCGTTAGCCGTCGTTGCCGTGCGCACCACTCTAGCCGTCAGTCTGTTGGCGGTCTTCATGCTTTTTCAGCGTCCTTATCTCTACATCTATCCGATTGGATTGATTGGCTGCTTTCTGGCGGGTTTTATAAACGGAATCGGTTCAATTTTTTACTATATCGCCCTTGCCCGTCTGGAGGCCAGCATTGGTCATCTGCTTTACTCTTTTTATCCGCTTTTTGTTGCCTTCTGGCTGCTGCTCGACCGCCAGACGATTTCTCTGCTAACCATGTTTCGATTAAGCCTCGCACTGCCCGGAGCTTACCTTTTACTGAACAACAGCTCCGGCGTTATGGATTGGGTTGGGGCGCTTTTCATGTTGATTTCAGCAGCTTTTTATGCGCTGCACCTGATCATCAACCAGAGGATACTATACGAAGCCCCGCCCCCCACCGTCACTTTTTACACCCTGCTGGGCATGGCAATCACCGTATTGACCGGTTATCTGCTTTTTGACCGCCAATTGCCGGCTGGAAATCCATCCTGGCTGCCGTTGATCGGCATGGGAACGATCACCTTTTTAGCCCGTCTGACCCTGTTCATGGGCGTTAAAAAATTGGGCGGTTTGCAAACAGCATTGCTGGGGTTGGGCGAGTTAATCGTCACGGTCGTACTTGCCCGTTTATGGCTGGGTGAAACCTTAAACCTCTATCAATGGCTGGGAGCATTCTTTATTGGTGCAAGCCTGTTTTTGGTCGGCTTTGAAAAACAAACCACCGAAAAAAGGCATCAAACCGGTTGGCTGGCCTGGCTGAATCCGCCACGCATGCCAACCACCAATCTCCCATGGCAAAAGTGATTTCAACCAATTACTCCGCTCTCCTGCTCCTCAATTTCCAGCACATACCCTGAACCGCGCACACTGCGAATCCACTGATCACCGCCGGGCAAAGCGGCCAGTTTATGATTCAAACGCGAGAAGACTGGCCGCAGGATTTTGGCCGACTCTTCCGCCCCAAGACGGTAGCCATAGACCATCCGCACCAGTTCTTGATGGCGCATCACCAACGCGTGGTTTGCCAGCAAAACCCCCAACAATTTGCCTTCATTGGGTGTCAGATGGATTGTTTTTTCATTCCATGAGATAACGCGCCTCATCAGATCAATTTGAATTCCGTTGGAAAGACGCAGCAGTGTATTTTCTCCTTGCGAAGGGGTATCGGCGGCTTGATACCGGACACGCTGCTCAAGCACAAAGTTCCCTGCCTGTCCCGGCTGATCATCTGCCAAGGCCTGGCGAATGCTGTTCAGGATGACTTCGGGTGAAACAGGCTTCAGCAAGTAATCAACGACTTTCAAGCGTAAGGCATGAACCGCTGTTTCAAAACTACCGTGCGCCGTGAGAATAATGACTTTCAAACGCGGATATTTGAAGGCCGTTTCTTCCAGAACCTGTATGCCGGAAAGGTCCGGCATGCGCAAATCGAGCAGCATCAAATCATAATTGAGCCGAGCCAAAGCTTGCAACGCCGCGTTACCGTTTTCAACCCCGTCAGCTTCAAAACCTTCCAGCTGCAAAATCCTTAGCAGGGTTACGCGGGCTGCATCTTCATCATCTACAATCAAGATTCTGGGCATGCCAATCATCCTCGCCTGGGTAAGGTAATCTTCAAACGTGCGCCAGTTCCATGCACCGGCGGAACAAAACGAATATCCCCTTTATGAACATCCACCACCAGATCATAACTCACCGACAGGCCCAAACCGGTGCCTCCCTGCCGGGTCGAAAAGAATGGTTCAAATACCTTTTCTTCTAAATCAGCCGTCAGACCCTTACCATTATCTTCAATGCTCAGCACAACCCGATCTTCCAACTCATTATTGACTTCGAACCAGATTTTACGAGGAGGCGGTTGACTTTTCAAGGCTTCCATCGCATTTAATAACACGTTCAGGATAACCTGTTGAATATGATTTTGAATCATCTCCAACTCAACCGGTTGAGAGGGAAAATCCTTGATCAGTTCGATTCCGTTCGCGTGTAATTGGGGTTTGATTAATTCATTGACCAATTCAATGACCGGCAATAAATCAGCCCGCTTACGCTCAAGGTCATTAGTACGATAGAAGGAGAGGGCATTTTGCGCCAACGTAGAAAGCCTTTCGATCTCCAAGATCGCAAGGTTGAGATACTCCCTTCTTTGCGGATCTGAAATATCATCCCTCAAGGAAAGATGCAGACAATTTCTCACTGCTTGAAGTGGATTATTCATCTCATGAGCCAGACTTCCCATCAACCGGCCCAATGCACTCATTTTCTCTGCCAGCAGGATGGCTCGGTGCGATTCCTTAGCCTGCTCAATCATTTTCTCCAAATCCTTGTAGAGCAAGGCATTTTCCATGGCAACCACTGCCTGGCGCGAAAAAATTGCGGCCATTTCCAGATCGGCTTCCGATAATTTACCGTATTCTTTGGGGCGTAAAAAATATAAAACAAACCTTGCCTTTTCGCGAAATACCGGCACCAGCAGGATTTCCAATTCATTCTGCATCAAATAATTCTTTAGAATGAAATCATCCAACTGATCGGTTTGAATGATCCTCAGCCGCTCATCATTCGATTGACTGAGAAGCCGATCCCAATCAACCTGATGGGGGTCAACCAACAGGTTCAAATCACAGCCGAAAACCAGTTTCCATTGCGAGGTTGAAGACTCAAGCTTATAGACACCTGCCTCAGCAGCCTTGATTAAATCACCGGAAAGTTCTTGTAAATACTGCTTGAGCGACTCCAGTTCAACCCGGCTGTAAATATTTTCCATGATATCGAATAAGGGGCGAAGCACTTTCAAACGGGCTGCATCCGTCTGATACCGGTGATTTTCTAGGACGTGGTTTACCGTTTCAATCAATTCTTTGGAAGATTCGAACGGCTTAACCAGCAACCCATCCACACCTTTCCGCAAGGCTTGAATGGAAGTTTCAACACTGCCAAAACCGGTGATGAGAATTACAGCCGCTTCCGAATGAAGTTGCCGGAAGCGAGCCGCCAGTTCAAAACCATCCATAAATGGCATGCGGATATCGGTAATCAACAAATCGTAATCCGTCTCTTCTGCAGTTTGAAGCGCATCTCGCGCGTTCGTGGCAGTTTTGACTTCAAATCCATGCCGTTCTAAAATGCGCTGACAAAGGCGAAGAATGGCAGGATCATCATCCACTACCAAAATTCTGGTTTCACGCATCAATTTTCCACCCTCATTTTTCCTGGTCGCCTATTATTATACCGTTTCCAATCCATTTTTCAATTAACAATTTTATGGAGAAGCATCAAACTGCTGGTAAAATAGCGCATCCGAAAATTCATTCCTTTTGATGGATATAACCATGACCTTCCTGACTACTCTGACCGCTCTGACGCCAATTTTAGCAATTTTCCTGCTGTTGGTTTTATTACGTCTGCCAGCCAGCAAAGCCATGCCTTTAAGTCTCTTTATAACCGCCATTCTGGCGGTTCTCGTCTGGAGAGTACCCTATTTACACACCATTGCATCCGTCGTGGAAGGGTTGATCATTTCTCTTTCAATTTTGTGGATTTTGTTTGGGGCAATCTTGCTGCTCAATACGCTGACAGTTGCAGGGGCTATGGAGCGTATTCGGGCGATGTTTTTCAGCATTTCTCCCGACCGGCGCGTCCAGGCCATCATTGTAGCATGGTTATTCGGTGCTTTCATTGAGGGGGCAGCCGGCTTCGGCACTCCAGCAGCAATCACAGCTCCTTTGATGGTTGCACTTGGTTTTCCTCCACTGGCGGCGGTTGTGCTTGCGCTGACTGCCAACAGCAGCCCGGTTACTTTCGGTGCGCTGGGTACCACCTTTCAAATTGGCATGACCCGTGGATTACAACAAGGCGGGGAAATGGCCGGCCTGGTTTCTCAGGCAACCGGCGGCCTTACCCTCCCGCAAGTGATTCATACGGTTGCCGCTCAAGCCGTCCAGATTGACCTGTTTGTCGGCTCCCTGATTCCTCTCTTTCAAGTACTGCTCCTGACTCGTTTCTTTGGGAGGAACAAATCCTGGCGGGAAGGATTCGTGATGTGGAAATTTGCCCTTTTTGCCGGGATCAGTTTTTTGTTGCCCGCTTATCTGGTTGCCTTGTTTTTAGGACCGGAATTTCCAACTTTGATTGGCGCGCTGGTCGCCATGCTTATCGTAATACCGGCTGCCCGTAAGGGATTTCTCATTCCCAAGGACGTCTGGTATTTTGAAGACCCAACAGAAGAAGCGCAGAGCTTTGAACAGCCCATGTCGCTCCAACGCGCATGGCTGCCCTATATTCTTTTAACAGTTCTACTGGTGCTAACCCGTTTGCCTTTCCTGCCTTTAAAATCCTTTTTACAAAGCCAATCCATTCAGTTCAATGACATTTTCGGAACGGGTATCAGCACTTCATTAGAACCTCTTTATTTGCCCGGCACAATTTTCGTACTGGTTTCTCTGTTTTCTTTCTGGTTTTTCAAAATCCAAAGCAATAACCGCCATCAGGTTATCTCACAATCCCTGGGACGCCTGGTCAGCAGTGCCATTGCGCTGGGCGGCGCTTTACCGATGGTGCGGATTTTCATCAATTCGGGTGTCAATCTGGCTGGTCTGGAAAGTATGCCCATTGAATTGGCGCGTCAGGCTTCTGATCTGGTGGGTCAGTACTGGCCGCTGATTGCCCCGCTCATCGGCAGCCTTGGTTCATTCTTAGCCGGCAGTGCTACTTTCAGCAATATGATGTTTTCCTTATTTCAGGTCAGCGTAGCCGCGCAGGTTAATCTATCACCCTTTATCATTCTGGCATTGCAAGCCTTAGGAGCAAATGCCGGTAATATGATCTGCGTGCTGAATGTCGTGGCAGCCGCTTCAGTGGTTGGATTGAGCGGTAAAGAAGGCAGCATCATCCGCTTCACATTAATGCCCATGCTTTATTATATTCTTTGGGCAGGGATTGTCGGTTTCCTCTTCATTGCGCTATTTTAATAAATTTTCAACCGGAAAAGGTTGCGTTTTTATCGAAATTAACGCATAATAAGTGGTTAGTTCCCTATATCGATTCCCATAATATCTACGCCAAAGGAGGTGGTTCTCGCTATAGATATTTCATGCCATTTAAAACCTGTATCTTTTTCTGTTTCTGTTTCCAATAAAACCAAGGAGGAGTAGCAATGAAAGCCAATAAATTCTTTTGGGTGTTGGCGGTTTTAATGATCGCCAGTCTGGTGCTGGCAGCCTGTCAACCGGCAACCACCCCAACCACACCACCCCAACCACCCGCTCAACAACCAACCACACCACCGGAACAACCCCCCGCCGAACAGCCGACCACACCACCTCAAGCCGGATTTGAACCCATGGTTTATGGCGTGGAAAGCTGTGAAAACTACAACGGCATCATCAAGGAGATAGCCGCTCTTGATGAACTGACCGTTCGTTTCACCCTGTGCGTCCCGGACCCAGCCTTTGAATCCAAAGCTGCTTTTACTGCCTTTGCAATCCAACCCAAGGAATGGATTGAAGCCGCAATGGAAAACCGGCAGATACTGGAAAAACCGATTGGCACCGGCCCCTATGTTCTGGATTCCTGGAAGCGCGGCGACAGCATCATTTTCAAACGCTTCAATGATTACTGGGGCGAGAAAGCCAAAACCGAAACTCTGGTTTTCCGCTGGGCATCTGAACCTGCTGCCCGCCTGCTCGAATTGCAATCCGGCACGGTTGACGGTATTGACAACCCCAGTCCAGATGACTTCGATGTCATTCGCAGCGATCCCAATCTTCAGTTAATGGAACGCGAAGCGCTCAATATCTTCTACCTCGGCATGACCAACACCTTTGAGCCGTTCGATAAATTGGAAGTCCGGCAGGCAATTGCTATGGGCATTGACCGCCAGCGGATTGTGGATAATTTCTACCCGGCCGGTTCAATGGTTGCCAGCCACTTCACCCCCTGCTCCATCCCGAACGGCTGCGTTGGGGAGGACTGGTACGAATTCAACCCTGAAAAGGCGCGCGAACTGCTTGCCAAAGCCGGTTTCCCCAACGGGTTCAAAACCAAAATCTATTATCGCGACGTGGTCCGTGGCTACCTGCCCGAACCCGGTCTGGTGGCAACCGATATTCAGGCTCAGTTGAAACAAAACCTCAACATTGATGCTGAAATCGTCGTCATGGAAAGCGGTGCATTCATTGATGAATCCACCAGCGGCCGCTTGAACGGATTTTACCTGCTGGGCTGGGGTGCTGATTACCCGCACATCACCAACTTCCTCGATTTCCACTTTGGGCGCGCCAACCCTCAATTTGGTAAACCCTTCCCCGAAATCTACGAACTGCTCGAACAGGGTGCCCGCATTGCTGATCCCGATGAAGCGACCCCGATCTACGAACAAGCCAACAACAAGATTAAAGAACTGGTACCCATGGTGCCGATTGCTCACGGCGGTTCGGGTGTAGCCTATCGCGCCGATGTGGTCGGTGGACATGCCAGCCCGCTGGGCAATGAGTACTTCGCCGTCATGGATCCGGGCGGCCGCTCAACCTTCGTCTGGATGCAGAACGCTGAACCCATCTCCCTGTACTGCGGTGATGAAACCGACGGTGAAAGCCTGCGCGCCTGCGAACAGGTGCTGGAATCCTTGCTCGGCTATGAAATTGGCGGCACAGAGGTGAAGCCTGCTCTCGCAACCGAATGCAGCGCCAATGAGGACTTAACCGTTTGGACCTGCAAGCTGCGCCCGAACGTCAAATTCCATGATGGTTCGGCCTTTGATGCCAACGACGTGGTTATGTCATGGGTTGTAGCCTGGGATTACAAACACCCGCTCCACATTGGTAACACCGGCTCTTTCGAGTACTTCAGTTACCTGTGGGGGTTGATGAATGCCCCGGCTGAAGAGTAATCCTTCATCCAGAGGATACCTCGTGTAAAATAAACGTACCAATGCGCGGGATAGACGGTTCTCCCTACTGAGTATCGCCTGTCCCGCGCGCCTTATTATTCAATCACTGGTCTTGTTTTCTCTTTACGGTATAGCAAGGGAATCCCATGATCGCATATACAATTCGTCGTCTGTTACTGGCAATTCCGGTCATGTTTGGGATATTGGTGGTTACTTTTACCCTTTCCCGCATGATTCCCGGCGATCCATGTAAAGCCATGCTCGGAGAAAAAGCAACCGCCGAAGTATGTGACCGGTTTCGTGCTCAGTATGGCCTGGATAAGCCCATCCCCGTTCAACTGGGCATTTATATGGGCAACGTGCTCAAAGGCGATTTCGGCATGTCAATCCGCTTCAGCCGACCGGTGACCATCATCCTGATCGAACGGCTGCCCACCACCATTGAATTGGGTTTAACCTCATTGATGATAGCCGTGCTGGTTGGCATCCCGGCAGGGATTTTGTCCGCAATCAAACGCAATTCCATTATTGATGTCATCACCATGGTCGGAGCCAACATCGGTGTTTCCATGCCGGTTTACTGGTTGGGGTTGATTCTGGCGTATATTTTTGCCCTGTTGCTCAAAGATACCCCATTCTGGTTACCACCTACGGGGAGGTTATCGGCTGGGGTGGTCAGTATTCCCTTCTATCAGGTCTTGGGTTGGGAGTTTCCCAAAGAGTCCTTCCGCTATCATCTCGTCGAATTTATCAGCAATCTGGTTATTTTTAATTCTCTCATCACCCGAGACTGGGCAGTGCTGAAGGATGCCGTCAAACATTTGATCCTCCCGTCTGTGGCGCTTAGCACCATCCCGCTGGCGATCATCGCCCGAATGACCCGTTCTTCGATGCTTGAAGTACTCAAACAGGATTACATCCGCGCAGCTCGCGCCAAAGGGCTCTTGCGAGGAACGGTTATTTTCAAACACGCCTTTCGCAATGCCTTGCTGCCGATTGTGACCATCATCGGCATTCAGGTGGGCACATTGTTTGCCGGCGCAGTCCTGACCGAAACCATTTTTGGATTGGCCGGAGTCGGCCGTATCCTCTTCGAAGCCATCACCGCCCGGGATTTTCCCATTATTCAGGCTTTTACAGTCGTCATCGCAGCCGGTTATGTCATTGCAAACCTGATCGTAGATCTGTCTTATGTTTTTATTGATCCCAGAATACGCCTTGATTAGTTTTCCTTCATTGGATAGAGAAAATGGTAACTGACCTGAAAGCAAACCAGTTCAAACAAAAGGATTACCGTTCCAACAGTCTTTGGCGGCTAACCTTAAGACGCATCTTTCGTCAGCGTTCGGCAATTTTTGGAATGGCTTTACTGGGATTTTTGATTTTGATCGCCATTTTTGCCGAAGCCATCGCCCCCTACGACCCTATTCAGCCGTTAATCGGCATCGAAAACGTCAACAAACGCGAAGCTCCTTGCATTCATCTGTTCGGCTGTCCAAAGGACCGCCCCCAGCACATCATGGGCATTGACGGAAACGTCCGCGACCAGTTTAGCCGGGTGCTTTACGGCTCGCGTTACTCGCTTTATGTCGGTTTCACCACAGTCTCTTTTGCAATTTTAGTAGGCACACTCCTGGGCGCAATTTCCGGCTATTTTGGTGGTTGGTGGGATAACATCATCATGCGCTTGATGGACGTCTTGATGGCATTCCCTTCCCTGCTGCTGGCCATCACCATCGTTTCGGTGCTTGGACCGGGGTTACAGAATGCTTTGTTAGCCATCGCCATTGTTGCCATACCAGTCTATGCCCGCGTTGTGCGTGCCAGTGTCCTTTCCGTCAAGGAACAGGCGTATGTAGCAGCTTCGCTTGCGTTAGGCGGCGGTCATTTCCACATCCTGCTGCGCCGCATTTTACCGAATGCCATCCCACCCCTGATTGTGCAGGGTACCCTGGGTATCGGCACTGCCATTCTGGATGCAGCAGCACTTTCTTTTCTGGGTCTGGGTGCCCAGCCGCCGACCCCCGAATGGGGCACCATGCTGGGAACCGAGCGCAATCAGGTATTTACTGCCCCGCATTTGGTTTTCTTTCCCGGCGCTGCGATTATGATTACCGTGCTGGCCTTTAATCTTCTGGGCGATGGGCTGCGGGATGCCATTGACCCCCGTCTGACCCACCAAAAATAAAAATGCAGGAAGATCCGAACATGACCCATAAAAATTCACCGCCACTCCTGCAAGTTCAAAATCTGAAAACCTACTATTTCACCGATGATGGGGTTGTCAAAGCGGTTGACGGTGTGGATTTTGAAGTTTACCCCGGTGAAGTGTTGGGTTTGGTAGGCGAATCCGGTTGTGGGAAAAGCGTTACATCCCTTTCCATCATGGGTCTGATTGATCCGCCCGGTAGAATTATGGAGGGAAAGGTTTTATTCGATGGAAAAAACCTGTTGGAAATGCCCGAAAAAGAGATGGCACAGGTACGAGGTAGAAACATTTCGATGATTTTTCAGCAGCCGCAAACCAGCCTCAACCCCGTTTTTACAATCGGCGAACAAATCAGTGAAGTTCTTAAGATTCACAGCACCCTGAGTAAACAAGAGCTGCAAAGACGTACACTGGAATTGCTGCAGATGGTGGGAATACCCGATGCGCATCGGAAAATCAATGCGTATCCCCATGAAATGTCGGGGGGGCAGGCCCAACGGGTGATGATTGCCATGGCGCTCGCGCTTAACCCACAGTTGCTGATTGCCGATGAACCTACCACCGCTCTGGATGTAACCATTCAGGCTCAAATTCTGGACTTGATGCGGGAACTCCGCAACCGCACCGGCACAGCCGTCATCTTGATCACCCACGACCTGGGGGTGATTGCCGAGATGGCAGACCGCGTTGCGGTTATGTACGCCGGTAGAATTGTTGAACAGGCAGATGTAAATACTTTATTCAACAACCCGCATCATCCTTACACACAGGGGTTGATCGAATCAGTCCCCGTCTTGGGACAACTCAAAGAGGAATTAGCCACCATCCCCGGCAATGTCCCCAACCTGGTGGATTTACCCCCCGGCTGCCGGTTTGCGCCGCGTTGCACCGCTCGTGAGGCTTATGGCCTGGAAATTTGCAATCAAATTGAGCCGGATTTGCGTTCTGTCGAAAAGCCCGATCATTTGGTGCGCTGCTGGTTGTATCAGGATGGAGACGGTCATTCCGCACCGCTCAAACCATAGGGTCAGAAAGGTCAATGGATGAACACTCTGGTTGAAAAATCTCCAGCCACATCTCAAGATTTGGTTGTTGTTAAGGATTTAGTCAAATACTACCCGGTTTATGGCGGTGTACTTAAGCGCGTGGTCGCTCATGTGAAAGCTGTGGATGGGGTCAGTTTCACCATCCGCAAAGGAGAAACTCTGGGTCTGGTAGGTGAATCGGGCTGCGGTAAAACTACCGTCGGGCATACCATGCTTGGGCTGATCAAAGCCACCAGCGGGCATGTTTATTTTGATGGCGTTGATCTGCTGAAGATAAAAGGCAAGGCGCTCAAAGAGATGCGCCGCCACATCCAGATCGTCTTTCAAGATCCCTACTCTTCACTCGATCCTCGCCTGCCAATCGGTGAATCGATTGCGGAAGGGTTGAAAATCCACAACATCGGTACAGAACAAGACCGTTTCGAGAAAGTTCTGGCAGTTTTGAAGAAGGTTGGGTTGGAAGATTATCACGCCATGCGGTATCCCCATGAATTTTCCGGTGGTCAACGCCAGCGAATTGGTATTGCCCGCGCCTTGATTCTCCAACCCAAATTCATCGTTCTGGATGAACCCGTTTCAGCGTTGGATGTCTCCATTCAGGCGCAAGTGCTGAACATTTTACGCAATTTGCAGCGCGAATTTGGCCTGACCTACCTGTTTGTTGCCCACAATCTAGCCGTCGTTGAGCATATTTCCGACCGGGTTGCGGTGATGTACCTGGGTAAAATTGTTGAACTGGCAGATCGGGAGGTGTTGTTCCGGCTTCCGCTTCACCCATACACGCAAGCCCTGATGTCCGCCATCCCCATTCCCGACCCGCGTGTGCGGCGGAAGCGTATGATTTTACCCGGCGATGTACCCAGCCCTCTGAACCCACCCAAGGGCTGCCGCTTTCATCCCCGTTGTCCCTTTGCCCGCCCCAATTGCTCGCAGGAAGAACCTCCCTTGCGAGAAATCCAGCCGCAGCATTTCGTAGCCTGTCATTACGCAGAGGAGTTTATTCAATAGGTTGACTAAGAGTTGGCAACAGCGGACAAACCCATATCATGCCCTTCCGGGGATAACCACCTGAAAAATCCCTACTTAATAAGCAGGGGTGGCTGATGGGGTCAGCCCATACCATCCCCTTCCGGGGACAACCACCTGAAAAATCCCTTGTTAAAAAGCAGGGGTGGCTGATGGGGGTCGAACCCACAACCACCTGATCCACAGTCAGGTGCTCTGCCATTGAGCTACAGCCACCGTAAAGCACCCGAATTCTATCACAGCCTCTCGGCTTTATGCAAGCATTTTTTGGATCAACTCACCCGCTTCGAGAACGGTGGCGGTAAATTGTTCGCCTTTGGCTAGATCCTTTACTGTGACCCTACCCGCAGCAGCCTCATCCGGCCCAAGAATGACAACGAAACGGATATTCATCCGGTCGGCAAATTTCAATTGGCGTGGCAAACGCACCACCTCTGTATACCCAATCGTCCTCAATCCCATTTCGCGGAATTGTCGGGCAGCTTTCTGGGATTCGATCAGTAAAGTTTCATCAAAGACTGTTACCAGCACATCCGCTGGCGCAGTCCCCAACGGCGGCAGACAGCCATATTTTTGCAAAACCAGACTAATCATCACATCCCCCATGGCAAAACCCACCCCGGGCAGCGGCTCACCGCCGACATCTGCAACCAGATTATCGTAATGTCCCCCGCCAAGGATGGCTCGCCCATCGCGTGCCAGATCATAGGCTTCAAACACAGTTCCGGTGTAATATTCCAGCCCGCGGATGACCTGTGGATTGTAGTGGACATATTCATCCGCTCCCATGGCCCGCAAAGTCTCAAAGAAACGCTGCATCTCGACAGAGTTTTTCCACAGCTCGCGGTTATCTAGGATGGATTTCAATCCCTCAAATTGATCAACGCTCAAACCGACCTCAATGGCATAAGCTGCCCAATCCTCCGGGCGCATTTTATCCCGTCGGTCAATCAATCGAAACACCTGCTTTTTCATTTCTGCATCTGCAACGCCCAGTTTACCTAATTCCGCATCCATCAAGCGCCGGTCGTTGACAAAAATTCCCACCTGAGATGGGTTCAGACCGGTTTTCTTGAAAAATGCGGCGCAAATGGCAACCAGTTCGGCATCCGATTCGGGCGAATTAGCGCCAATTAAATCCACGTTCCATTGGAAAAATTCGCGAGTCCGTCCTTTTTGAGGGCGTTCGTATCGCCAAAATGGCCCAAAGGACCACCACCGCAACGGGAAGGTGAGTTGCCGCTGGCGCTGAGCAACCATGCGCGCCAGCGATGGGGTCAATTCCGGACGCAGGGTGATTAGATCGCCGCCACGGTCGGGAAATACAAAAGCCTGTTCCTTAACCAATTCCTCACCAGACTTGGCCGCATACAGATCAATCTTTTCCAGAAAAGGGCCATCATATTCCTGATATCCAAATAACTCTGAAACTTCCCGGAGCATCTGATACAACCACGAACGGATTGCCATCTCTTCCGGGTAAAAATCACGGGTTCCCTTGACGGAAGGAATTATTTTCTCCATCTTTTTAAATTCCTCTTCGACGAATTATAGTCTATCATTTTAACATGTGCTGTCTTTTTTGTAAGAAGGTTTTTTTGCTTATTTCCTGCGTGACAAATGGGTTTTCAGGATAGGAAATTTAACACTTATCAAACCGGTCAAATTGTGCTAATGTTGACTGGATTTAGTTACAACCTTTCGGGAAAACCCCGTTAGAAAATTCCCTCAAACAGGCCATACTATGAAACTGAATGAAATCGTCCAAAAACTGAACGGAAAAGTCCTTCATTCCAAAATCAATTTGGATGCTGAAGTCAAAGGTGCCGGCGGAGCCGACCTGATGAGCGATGTGCTTGCCTCCATTCAACCACAGGCCATATTACTGACCGGTTTGTGCAACCCCCAGGTCGTTCGCACCGCCATGATGGCCGATGTTCTTGCGATTGTGCTTGTGCGCGGAAAAACTCCGCCGGTTGAAACTGTCCAGCTGGCAGAGAAGGAACACATTCCACTGATCAGCACTCCCTTTGGCATGTTTGAAGCCTGTGGCATTCTTTATCAAGCTGGTTTGAGTTGCCTTGAACGACCGGTGAGCGACCAGGATTGTTTTGCCAGTTAGCTTTTTGAACTTAAAAATGACCGAACAAACCCCTCTTCGTAAATCCAGCCTCATCAGTGACCAGGAAGCAGAAAACATCACCCGGGTTGAAGAACTCGCTTACGAGATCAAAGTTCAAGAGGTGATGACCCCCAACCCCATCACCATGACCACCAGCATGAAAATGCGGGAAGTGCTGGAACAATTCCGTGTGGCGCGAATTTCCGGCGCTCCCATTGTTGAAGAGGGCCAGCTGATTGGCATTATCAGCATTGAAGACCTGATTCGCTGTCTGATTAAGGCTGACCTTGAGGCAGAAATCCAAAAATACATGACCCACAATCCATTCACCGTCAAAGGCGATGACCCGGTGGTGGAAGCGCTGAAAATGTTTGTCAGCACCAAGGTCGGCAGGCTGCCGGTTATCAACAAAGAGGGTCAACTGATTGGGATTCTGACCAAAGGCGACATCACGCGCGGCTTATTAAAAGCCTTACAGCAGGATTATCAGACCGAAGAAGTGCGCCGTTACCGTGCCTCGCATTTGTTTGAGGATATCGAATCCGAACGAACCAGCTTAATCTTGCGTTACAACATCAAAGCCGGCGATTTTACACACGGCGGAGAAGCCTCATCCAAAATTAAGCGGGCTCTCAGCCGTATGGGTGCCAGCCCCCAAATTGCCCGCCGCTGTGGAATTGCCACCTACGAAGCCGAAATGAACCTGATCATTCATACCACTGAAGGCGGTGTGATTCGGGTTGAAATTGAACCCCATCAAATTTCCATTGATGTATATGACAGCGGACCCGGCATCCAGGATGTGGAATTGGCCATGAAGCCGGGTTATTCAACCGCCAGCGAAAAGGTGCGGGAACTTGGTTTTGGAGCAGGAATGGGACTGGTGAATATCTCCCGTTGTGTGGACATCATGAAACTGGAATCGGTGTGGGGAAAAGGAACCCGTTTGAGAATGAAGATCTTTCTCAAAAAAGAAGATACGGTTGGGGAAGGACATGCTGCCAAATCTTTGGAGGAAAAATGATGAATCTGGAACAGGTTATCCAGGCACTTGACCTGAAAGTGTTGACCGAACAAAAGCCTTTTAATGAAATTCTGCCCACCACGGGTTATGCAGCCGATCTGTTATCCTGCGTGATGACCGGTGCATCGCGTGGCGGGTTGTGGGTAACGCTGCAGGCCCACAGCAATATCGTTGCGGTGGCTGCCTTGCTGGAATTAAGCGCCATCATCATCACCGAAGGTGCACAACCCGATGAAGCCACCATCCAAAAAGCCAATGAACAAGGTGTAGTTCTGTTATCCAGCCAGCAGGATACTTACCGGGTAGTTGGCAGGTTGTGGGAATTGGGTATTCGCTGAATTCTATCCAAAGTCGGTTTACATCCTCCGGCAGGGAGGTTTCTCTTGAAAGTTTATCGTGCCGAGTTGCACATTCACACCGTTCTCTCTCCCTGTGCGGAGATTGAAATGCTGCCCCCCTTGATTGTCATGGAATGCCTTGAAAAAGGCATTTCTTTGATTGCCATTACCGATCATAATACAACCGCCAATATCTCGGCTGTCCAGCAGGCCGCTCAAGGAACCGGTTTGATCGTGCTGCCCGGTATGGAAGTTCAAACCCGCGAAGAAGTTCACTCCTTATGCCTGTTTGAAACCCTTGAACAGGCGCTCGCCTGGCAGGCCATTGTTGACCGTCACCTGCCCCCTCTCCCCAACCGCCCGGATTACTTTGGTGACCAGTTGATTGTAGATGCCAACGGCGACTTCCTGCAGCGCGAAGAACGATTGCTGCTCAATTCGGTCAATTTAAGCCTGGCAGAAGCATATCATCAAGTCACCGAACTGGGGGGGCTGTTTATTCCGGCGCATGTCAACCGCACAGCGAACGGCTTATTACCCATTTTGGGAATGCCCCCGGCGGATATTCCGCTGGAAGTGATGGAAATTTCTCATCACCTGAAATTGGCAGAAGCGGTTAAAATATATCCATTCCTGCAAGGTTATTCGTTAATCCAGAGCGGTGATGCTCATCGTCTGGATGAGATTTTAGGCCTAAACCAGTTCACTTTACAATCCCCCACCATTCAAGAAATTCGACTGGCACTGCGCGGCGAACAGGGCCGCTCCCATCGCATCCTCTCCAGCACAGCTCTCTCCGAAGAATAACCTCTAGATTTCATTTGTTACAACTTTCACAAGGAAAGATGACATTTGGTAATTACCTAAACTTAAGCAAATGAGTACACTTTGGATTGATTAGCCCCAATTAATTCTACCAATTTCGTCCAATTTGTTACCGGAGTAACGTATGCTAAACATCAAACCTTCCATACCAGCCAACGATCCACTGGCTAACCCCGAACAAAAGAAACTGATTGATGAGATTCTGGAGAAAAACAAGAACCTCCCCGGCGCGACCATGGTTGTCCTCAACGAGCTTCAAAGCCGGATCGGTTTCATTTCCGAACCCATGCAACAATATGTTGCTGACAAACTGCACGTGCCAGTCAGTTCAGTTCATGGGGTGGTTTCCTTTTATTCCTTCTTCACCACCACCCCGCGCGGCAAGCACACCATTAAGTTCTGTATGGGCACAGCCTGTTACGTAGGTGGCATGCCGCAGTTGATTGACAAAGCCAAATCCCTGCTGGGTGTTGAACCGGGGCAAACCACGCCGGATGGCGAAATCACCCTGGAGGTTTGCCGCTGCGTGGGTGCTTGCAGCCAGGCACCGGTCGTTGTGGTAGATGACAAAATTTTTGGGCGTTTGCGCCCCAACAAATTCCCCCAAGTATTACGCTCCATTCAGGATAACAAACAGTGAGAGAGTTATCCCTTCACCTGCTGGATATTGCTGAAAACAGCATTGCAGCCGGCGCAAAAAATATCACCATTACGATTCGTGAGGATACAACTGCCGACCGGTTGTACCTCAGTGTTCAGGATGATGGTAAAGGAATGGATGAGGAGATGGTCAGAAAAGTAACCGACCCATTTGTGACCACCCGCACCACCCGCAAGGTTGGACTGGGTATTCCTCTGTTGAAAGCTGCTGCCGAAGCCTGCAACGGCTGGCTCAAAATTCATTCCAAAGTTGGTGAAGGGACATTGGTCGAAGTTGAATTTCAACGCAGCCACATTGATCGGATGCCGTTGGGTGATGTTGCCGGAACTTTCCTCACCTTGCTGGTAGGAAACCCGCAAATTCACTGGGTCTTCCGTTACAGCGTGGATGATGAGATCTTTGAACTGGACGATCAACAAATCAAACAAGAACTGCAGGAGATCCCGCTTTCCGATCCGCTGGTACTTTCATATCTGCGCGAAATACTGGAAAGCAGTATCCGTTCACTTCAAACCACACCAGTCTATTAACCGGATATCTTGAGATATCAATCCGTAGAGAGGAGATTAACCATGCCGACCATCAAAAGTTTGGACGATTTGAAAAAAATCCGTGAGGAAGCTTTGGAGAAACGAAAAGTAAAAACTGCTTCGGGGCAGGTTCAGGTGATTGTGGGTATGGGCACCTGTGGCATTGCCGCTGGCGCGCGGGATGCCATGAAAGCCATCCTTGAAACCATCCAAACTGAGAACCTCGAAGGGGTTGTTGTGACCCAGACCGGCTGCATTGGCTTATGCGAAAAAGAGCCCATTGTGCAGGTTGTGGTTGGGGATCAGCCCAAAGTAACCTACGGCAAGGTTTCGCCGGATGTCGCCCGCCAGATCATGAAAGAACATGTTAAGAATGGTAATGTGGTTAAAGATTTCGTGATTCAGATATAAGCATTTTATTGGTAAACCATTTTTGCAAGACTAAAGGTTGACGGCTATGAAATACTATCGCTCACATGTCTTAGTCTGTGTAGATCCAGAATGTCTTCAAAAAGGCGCGCACGAATTGGTGGATGCCTTGCAGGATGAACTGGTTGCTACAGGTTTGATTGATGAAGTCCAGGTGTTGGAAACATCCCGCATCGGCGGGTGCAGTTTAGGCCCGGAGATGATGGTGTATCCCGAGGGTGTCCATTATGTCGGAGTAACCCCCGATGATGTTCCCTATCTGGTGGAAGAACATTTCCTCAAGGGCCGGGTAGTCAATAAATTCCAGATGCCCACCACCAAAGTGGTAGATGAGGAGCTGGGTGCCCCCACCCAGAAAGAAGTCCGCATCGTATTACGCAACTGCGGCAAAATCGATCCCGAAAATATCGAAGACTATATCGCCGAGGATGGTTATCAGGCGCTCGCCAAAGTCCTCACCGAAATGACCCCTGAGGAAGTGATTGATACCGTTCTCAAATCCGGTTTGCGCGGACGCGGGGGCGCTGGATTTCCCACCGGTAAAAAATGGCAATTCACCCGTCAGGCACCGGGCGACATCAAGTATGTGGTCTGCAACGCAGATGAAGGTGACCCGGGCGCTTTTATGAACCGCCGCGTTTTGGAAGGCGACCCTCACGCCGTTATCGAGGGTATGGCCATTGCAGCCTATGCAATTGGTGCCCATCAAGGATACATTTATTGCCGCGCCGAATATCCGGTTGCCGTTTCCACCCTCAACATTGCCATCCAGCAGGCGCGCAATTTGGGCTTACTGGGTAAAGATATTCTCGGCAGCGGTTTCGATTTTGATCTGGAAGTCCGCATGGGCGCAGGCGCCTTCGTGTGCGGTGAGGAAACTGCTCTGATTGCTTCGATTGAAGGACGACGCGGTGAACCACGCCCACGCCCGCCCTTCCCGGCGGTACAGGGCTTGTGGAACCGGCCCACCAATGTCAACAATGTGGAAACCTATGCCAATATTCCGCAAATCATCCTCAAAGGTGCAGAATGGTACGCCAGCTACGGAACGGAAAAAAGCAAAGGCACCAAAACCTTTGCACTGGCTGGTGACCTCAATCATACCGGTTTGATCGAAGTACCCCTCGGCATTACCTTGCGCGAAATTATCTATGATGTCGGAGGCGGTATCAAAGACGGCAAAGCCTTTAAAGCCGTCCAGATCGGCGGCCCGATGGGCGGCTGTGTGCCGGCAGAATACCTTGACCTGCCGCTCGATTATGAATCACTGGCTCAGGCAGGCACCATCATGGGTTCCGGCGGAATGATTGTCCTCGATGAGGATACCTGCATGGTAGATGTTGCCCGCTACTTTATGGACTTCACTCAGGACGAAAGCTGCGGCAAATGCACTCCCTGCCGGGTCGGCACACGCCGTATTCTTGAAATCCTTACCCGCATCTGTGATGGTAAGGGACAGGACGGCGATATTGAGCTGCTTGAAAGTTTGTGCCAGGAAATTCGCACCAACAGCCTGTGTGGTTTGGGTCAAGGCGCGCCGAACCCGGTTGTCAGCACGCTGCGTTATTTCCGCGAGGAATTTGAAGCGCACATTTACGAAAAACGCTGCCCGGCAAAAGTCTGCCGCGCTTTGATCCGTTACGAAATTCTACCAGATGCCTGTACCGGCTGCACGGTTTGCGCCCGCAACTGCCCGGTTAACGCCATCAGCGGTGAGCGTCGTCAGACGCATGTCATTGATCCGGACACCTGCATCCGCTGCGGCATTTGTATGCAGGTATGTAACTTCAACGCAGTTGTCATCGAATAATCCAGCCAGCTGCAGCAATCGTCCGATTCAGACCAAAGGAGGAATAGCATGAGCGTTGAAACCAAAAGCAGCGAAAAAATACTGGAAGCGGTTAATGCTGCCATTGAAAAGTTCGGCGCAAAGCAGGAGGAATTGATTCCCATCCTGAACGAGGTGAACCGCCAATTGGGCTATATTCCAACCGAAGCGATGGAAGAAATCAGCCGCCGCTTGAAAGAACCGAAGAGCAGTTTGTTCGGGGTAGCCAGTTTCTACCATATGCTCTCCACCAAACCACGCGGGCGACATGTCATTCAATTCTGCGAAAGTGCTCCCTGTCATGTCGTTGGCGGCAGAGAGGTGTTTGAAGCACTGAAAGAAGAACTGGGTCTGGAAGCGAATGAAACTTCTCCGGATGGTAAATGGACGCTCATCACCACCAGCTGTCTTGGAGTTTGCTCGGTTGGTCCGGTGATTGTAGTTGATGAAGACATCTACGGCAATGTGGATGCCCGGAAGGTTCCTGAAATTTTAGCGCGGTATGAGTAAAGGAGGTGTCCAATGAAAATGGCTCGCTCAATGGTACTGGTCTCCAGTGACCCCATCAGTATGCAGCTGGGAGCGCAGGAAGTCTTTCAGGCATTACAGGATCAAATCAAAGCCTTTGGTCTGGAGGATGAAATCTCTTTGACCATGGTCGGCGATGTTGGCCGCCACGATGCTCTGCCGCTAGTCATCGTTTACCCGGAAGCGGTGATCTACGGGCCGGTTACGCCCGAAAAAGTACCCTATCTGGTTGAGGAGCATCTCTACAAAGGGCGCATTGCCGAAGAGTTGGTGGCTTCGGTACGTGAATTGAGCGGCAGAATTGCCTGGCTGCACGCCCGCAAAGGCACCCTGCCAGCCGAACAGAGAATTGTTCTGCGCCGCGCCGGTATCATTGACCCAACCAGCATTGAGGAGTACATCCTTCATGACGGCTACATGGCTCTCGGCAAAGTTCTCACCAGCATGACGCCGGAAGAAGTGATTGAAGAAGTCAAAAAATCCGGCCTGCGCGGACGGGGCGGAGCAGGTTTCCCCACCGGTAGCAAATGGGGTTTCGTGGCCCGCGAAAAATCGGATAAGAAATACATCATCTGCAATGCCGATGAATCTGAACCCGGCACGTTTAAGGATCGTCTCATTCTGGAAGGCGACCCCCACAGCATGATCGAAGCCATGGCAATTGCCGGTTATGCAGTTGGCGCGGATGAAGGTTACATTTACGTCCGCGGTGAATACCTGCTTGCTCAGGAAAGACTTAAAAAAGCCATTCAAGACGCCCATGAGATGGGATTCCTCGGTAAAAACATTTTCGGCACCGATTTCAACTTTGAAATTCACATTCACGCCGGAGCTGGAGCCTACATCTGTGGAGAAGAAACTGCACTGATCGAGTCCATCGAAGGAAAACGCGGACAGCCGCGCTCCCGTCCCCCTTACCCGACCACCTTTGGCCTGTGGGGAAAACCGACGGTGATCAACAATGTTGAAACACTGGCCAATATCCCGCCCATCATCAACAACGGCGCCGATTGGTATCGAAGTTTCGGCACACCCAGCAGCCCGGGCACCAAAGTGTACACTGTCCTCGGCAACGTCAATGTCACCGGCTTGATCGAAGTTCCCATGGGGATCACGCTAAGAGAAGTCATTGCCATTTATGCCAAGGGTATGAAGGATGGTTCTAACTTCAAGCTGGCACAGACCGGCGGGTCAAGCGGCTCGATTATTCCGGCTTCGCTGCAGGATACCCCCATGGACTTCGACTCCTACGCCAAAGCCGGCGTTTCTCTGGGTTCGGGCGCTTTGCTGATCTGCAACGAGGATACCTGTGTGGTGGACCTCGCGAAAGTATTGCTTAACTTCTTCCGGGTTGAATCCTGTGGTAAATGCAACCCATGCCGAATTGGTTCACAGCGGGCTTGGGAAATGCTGGATAAAATCTCAAAAGGCCAGGCTTCCTTGAGCGATCTCGACAAACTGGCAGAACTATCCGAAAATCTTTATATGTTATCCAACTGCGGCTTAGGCCAAACAGCCGGCACTCCCTTGCGCGATATTTTGAATTACTTCCGCGCCGAAGTGGAAGCCCACATCCGCCTCAAGATTTGCCCTTCCGGAGTCTGCAAAATGGAGGAGATGATCCCTCAACCCTGAAACTTGCTTATTGGAGAGTTTCTTTGTGATGGCAGTCGAAAACAACGTAATTTCCATTGATGCTTTGATGCCCGCCGAAATGGCTCAGAAGGCGGAAGCCATTGGCGTTAAAAAAGCCAATCTTGCCTTCTGGCCGTTGTTTGCTTTATCCATTTTAGCCGGCGCTTTCATCGCATTAGGCGCTATTTTTGCCACAACGGTCAGCGCCGGTTCATCAACTTTGCCCTATGGTGTTGCGCGTCTCCTGACCGGGCTGGTCTTCACAGTCGGCCTTATTCTGGTGATTGTCGGCGGTGCGGAACTCTTCACCGGCAACAACCTGATCATCATGGCTTTCACCAACGGTAAAGTCACCTTGCAGGCGCTGCTGCGCAATTGGGTGATTGTTTACCTGGGGAACTTTGTCGGTTCCGTTGCCACTGCCGTGATCATGTTCCTCACCCGCCAGTATAGTTTTGGAAACGGCTCAATCGGTTTAGCGGCGCTGAATATTGCTAACAGCAAAGTGAACCTCGAGTTTTTACAGGCAATTGCTCTCGGCACCATGTGCAACGCCATGGTTTGTATGGCTGTCTGGC
>NZ_JBRCOK010000134.1:0-11489 GCF_053501535.1 Bellilinea sp.
GGACGCTGTCCGCTGGATCGAGCAGTTTTGAGGAATACGCAGGCTGAACTCTGCCTGAGAATTGCTGTGATGGAACGCTCTCAAAGTCATTCCTGCGATTTTTGGGGGAGGTGAGGAGGGGGTAATTTTTATCCTGACAGCACGGACGCTGTCCGCTGGATCGAGCAGTTTTGAGGAATACGCAGGCTGAACTCTGCCTGAGAATTGCTGTGATGGAACGCTCTCAAAGTCATTCCTGCGTTTTCGGGAGGTGAGGAGGGGGTCAAAACGGCGGAGCGAATGGATGCTGCCCGGCGGGCGATTTTCGGGAGGTAAGGGGGGATCAAATCTGCGGAAGGGATGGATGCTGCCAGTCGGTTGGGCGGTTTTGCGGAAGGTGAACATCAAGGCACGCACGGGCGTTCTCAAAGCCTCCCGACAGCCCGCGCCAGGCGCATCCCTCACCCTGCCCCCTCGCGGCGGGCTGGGGAGGAGGAAACTTCATATCACGGGACGATGCCGGCGCAGGCGACGCCGTCCTTGGGCGCTTCGGTACGCTCGCGTTTCCACACCCGCCCTTCCAGCAGAATGGTACAGGAAAGCTGGCCGGTCTGACTGGGGTTGGAAGCGGTCAGATAGACTTCCTCGCCGCGCGGCACAACCACCCGCTTTTCCCACGGCGTGGTGACGGTGGTGGTCTTGGAGATGACCTCCTTGCCGGCCTGCAGCGTGATATTGGCATAACCGCCGGTGGCTTCCACCCGAAAGACCAGCACCGATTCGGTGGGCGGCGGGCGGAACACCCCCAGCAGGTTGAGCAGAATCAACGAGCCGGCGCACAGCGCCAGCACCAGCAGGATTTGCAGCAGCGTAGAACGGGAAATGGGTTTGGGGGACTGCGCCACTTTTTTATGCCTTTTTTATGCCAGCGGCTAAAGAAACGCGCGGTTTTGACGATAACTATTATAGCAAATTGAAAGGCGGAGGTGTTGAATATCGAACCAATGAGGTGTAAAGCGTAAGGCAGTCAATCGGCGGTGGCGCTGGTCCCGGGTTCATCACCCAGCGCCGGAACGGTAGAAAGAACCCGGCGGTAATCCAATAAACATCGTTTTCCAAATTCTCATTCCACAAGGGGAAGGATCCCCGCCACACACAAACAAGGAGGTTTGAAATGGCTGAAATAGATATCACCCGAATTGCCGGTAACATCGGCGCAATGAACGCCCTCAATTCTTTACAGGGCATCAACAAACAACTGGCTACCTATCAAACTCGTCTGGCAACCGGTAAGCGCATCAACTCCGCAGCGGATGACCCGGCCGGTTTGTCCATCGCCACCAAGCTGCAGTCCAGATCGGAAGGTTTGAAAGTTGCCCTCGGCAACATTGGCGACGCCAAGAACCTGCTGGCGGTTGCCGAATCCGGCCTGAGCCGCATCAACGACATTCTGCTGCAAATGCGCAACAAAGCACTCCAGGGTGCCAGTGATACGATGGGTTCGGCAGAACGCGACATCATCAAGACCCAGTTAACTGCCTTTGCAGCTCAGATTGACGATCTGGTTGATCAAACCAAATGGAACGATACCAAGCTGCTCGATTCAACGACCGATTTTCGTTTCCAAACCGGTGCAGATTCATCCGATGCAATTACCTTCACGGCAATTAGCGGGATCAAGGCTGCAGATTTAGAGGTAGAACCAAGCGGTATCACAACGGGATCGGCCACGGCTGCTGAATTCACCACATATCTTGGCAAGGTTGAATCAGCAATGACCACCATCAATACCAAGATGTCCAATCTCGGTTCGCTGATCGGCCGCTTATCCTTCAAGGAAGACCAGGTGGCGGCTGCCCAGATCAACGTCGAAGCCGCTTACAACCGGATTATGAACGCCAACATGGCGGAAGAACAGGTCAATGCCAGCAAGTACCTGATCCTGCAGCAAACCGCAACGGCGATGCTGGCGCAGGCCAACACTGCCCCGCAGTTCCTGCTCTCGCTGTTCCGCTAAACCCCGGACTTTGACCGTCCGCCGATGGCACAAGGCGGGGGGCAGCCTGAATGAGCCGCCCCCCGCTCACCCCTAAAAGAGGGAAACGCCCATGAGCAGTAACACGATTTCCGCGACCCAATTAGACCCCACCTTCCGCACCATCATTCAGCAGACGCTGGAAGCCGAACGCCAGCCGTTGAAGCGTTTAACCGCGCGGCGCGATGAACTGCAGGTGCAGAAGGCGGTTTACAACGACCTGAACAACCTGCTCACCGGCCTGCAAAGCGCGCTGCGCAGCCTGATCAGCAGCCAGCCGACCTACACGCTGGGCAATGCCCGTTCGGTCAAGGTGACTCCCGCGGCGGCCGGCAGCACGGTGCTGAGCGCCAGCGCCAGCAGCAGCGCGGCAGCCGGGCAGTACGAAATCAGTGTTACATCGCTGGCACGGGCGCACCGCGTCCGCTCGGATGCGGTCGAGTACATCAATCAGGCGCTGGGGCTGAGCGGCACGCTGCGTTTGGGCGGGCTGGCGGCGGCGCAGGTTTCGGGGGCGGTTGCGGCGGAGGGCATCCTCGCCTTCCAGACCGCCGCACCATTGGACGGTAAACCAGCGCTGGGCAGCGATACCTACTACGTCGAAACCCGCCAGCAGGAAGGCGTCTGGCAGTTTCGGCTGGTCAACAGCCGCGGCGAGGCGCAGTCCATCCGCAAATCGGACGGCAGTTACACCAGCGAATGGCAGTCAGCCCCCACTGAAGCCGGCTGGGTGGATACCGGGCGCGGCCTGAAAATTGAATTTGACCCGGCCGCTCTGCAGGCGCGTTCGCGCGGCAGCGGGGCTGCTTCGGTCAACTACACCCCGCAGGGAGCTGCCGTCGCCGTCAGCGCCGGGGACAGCCTGGCCGATATTGCCGCTAAAATCAATCAGGCGGTTTATGCCGAGGGCAGCCGCGTCAGCGCTTCGATCGTCAACAACCACCTGGTGTTAACCCATCAGCTCAGCGGCGTGGGCGTGCTGCTGCTGGCCGCCGATGAGAGCGGCAGTGTACTGGAGTCGCTCGGCGTTCTGCAGGGCGGCGCGTTCAAAACCGTGCTGCAAACCCCCAGCGATGCGGTCTTCACCGTCAACGGCCTGACCGTTCAGCGCGGGCGCAACGAAAACCTGAACGATGTGATCTACGGGGTCAGCCTCTCGCTGAGCGCGGATGCGGAGGGCAAGGCTGCTTCCCTCACTGTAGAGGATGACCTCAGCGCGGATGTCAAAGCGGTGCAGGCTTTTCTCGATCAGTTCAATGCCCTGCAAAAGTACCTGGCGGATAAAACCGCCACCGTCAAGAACAGTAATAACACCTACACGCGCGGCGCGCTGGTCGGGGACGGCATGTTCCGCAGCCTGCGCTTTGATCTGCTGCGCCAGTTTCAGGCCTCTTACACCACCGGGCAATCCTTCAGCCGGCTGGAGGACATTGGGCTGAAGTTGAGCGATGACCTGAAAGCCAGCATCAACAGCCGCAGCGCGCTGGAAAACGCCCTGCGCAGCGACCGCAACGCGGTCAAAGCGCTGCTGGATGCGGCGCTCGGCGCGCTGGACAGCCGCCTGAACCAGTTCACCGGCGCGGACGGTTATATCAAGAAATCGCAGCAGTCGGTTGAAAGCCAGATGGAACTGACCCGCAAAGCCATTGACCAGATGAACGAGCGGCTGGCGCAGCGCGAGCAGACCCTGATTCAACAGTTTGCCGAAATGCAAACCCGGATGACGCTGATGCTGTACACCTCTCAGCAAATGAACAGCATGTACGGCAATTTTTTCCGCAGCGGTTAAGCTGCGCATTGGATGGAACCGTTGATTTGGATTTTTTGAACTGCAAGGAAGCAGAAATGAGGTGACGAGATGAACGAACTGAACGTTACCCCGCTTTCCCCACCGGCTGGAGAGTCCTCCACGCGCATCCAGCAGGTGGTGGATTTTTACAGCGAAAAGGCGGCGGCTGCTCCGCGCCGCAGTGAGGCGGGCGAATCGGCTGCCAGCCCCTCCCCCCAACCGCGTACCTCGGACGTGGTTTTGCGCTTTAATGTGGACCGTGAAACCCACGAGGTCACGGTATATATCATGGACCGCGCCTCACGCCAGATCATCCGCACCATCCCGCCGGAAGAGCTGAGCAAACTCAAAGCCGGCGATTTGATCGAACTGATGGCGTGAGTTTTTACGCAGAATTTACCGCGCAGGGCTAAAGTTTGCAGCCGGTCAGTCGAAATTAAGGGTAGTCAACACCAAAACCAGCACGGCAAGAACGAATTAGAGGAGACCTGAATCATGTACCAGACCGCATACCGCACTCAAGAATACCGGCAGCAAGATGTGATGGGCGCCAGCCCGCTCCGTCTGGTGATTATGGCTTACGACCTGGCCATTCAATCCTGCGAAGTGAAGGATTTTGAAAAGGCAACCAAAGCCATCAGCGTCCTGCGCGATGCCCTCAACTTTGATTATCCCGAAGTAGCGGTTGGTCTCTTCCGGCTGTATCAGTGGTGCCTCGACTGCATCCGCAAGGGTGAATACGACGAAGCCCTCCACGTGCTGAAGGAACTGCGCGATGCGTGGAAGATGACCGAAAAGCGCTTCGCTCCGCCGCCCCAACCCGGCGTTCCGGCGGCCGCCTATACCTCGACGATTACGCAGGCAGCCTGACTCCCACACCCTGCGATCGGTTTATCGGTAATACCACTCCAGACAATCGCATAGCGTTTCTCCCACAGTAAAATACACCCCCCTTCACCGGAGGTGTATTTTACGTTTTTAACGCCGTTTTTATTCAGCCTTCATCCCAACTTTACGGAAATCTGTTTGGGCTTGTGCTATCCTGCTGTCAGGAGTCAAGGAGTGGTGCTATGAGTTTCTGGGAGTCTTTACGAATTGGTGCATCGGGCTTGCTGGCCCAGCGATTACGTCTGGATACGATTGCCAACAACATTGCCAACGCCCAAACCACACGCACAGCGCAAGGCGGGCCGTACCAGCGCAAGGATGTTGTCTTCATGCCGGAAAACAAGCGCGGTTTTCTGCCGCCGTTTGTGGCGGCGCGGCGAGCCGGCTGTCGTACAGGGCGGCGTGCGCGTGGCGCAGATCATCACCGACCCGGAACCCGGTCCGCGCGTGTATGACCCCACCCACCCGGATGCCGACGAGGAAGGCTATGTCACCTACCCCAACGTCAACCCGCTGGTGGAGATGACCAACATGATCTCGGCAACCCGTTCCTACGAAGCCAACCTGACGCTGATTGATGCCGCCAAACGCATGGCACTGCGCGCGCTGGATATCGGGAGGTAGGCATGAACATCCCGCCGGTTTCCATTTCATCGGTTTATCGAGCCAGCGAGCCGCAGGGCGTCCCCAAACCGGCTTCGGCGAACCTGCAATCGGTCACCAAAACGTTTGAGGAAATGCTCAATTCCCTCAACGAATCGCAATTGAAGGCGGACGATCTGGTGCAGAAACTGGCGTTGGGCGAGAACGTTGACCTGCACACGGTGATGATCGGTCTGGAAGAAAACGATGTCAATTTCCGCGTGGCGCTGGCAATCCGCGACAAACTGGTGGAAGCCTACCACGAAATCATGCGCATGCAAGTCTGAACGGGTGAGAAACGCTTATGATGGTACCCCTGCAAAACCAATTTTTGAATTACTGGAAAAAACAAAGCCAATCCCAGCGGATCGTGATCATTTCTCTGCTGCTGGCGGCGTTGATTCTGGTGCCGGTGTTGATCAATTGGGCGAACACGCCCTCGTACTCGGTAGCCTACAGCGGCCTGAGCGAAAACGATGCCGCGCAGATTGTGCAGAAACTGGACGAAAACCGCATTCCCTACCGCCTGCGGGACAGCGGCACCATTCTGGTGGCGAGCGATCAGGTCTATGAGGTGCGCCTGCGCATGGCGCGCGAGGGACTGCCCAAGAGCGGTACGGTCGGTTACGAATTGTTCAGCGGCAATACGCTGGGGATGACCGAGTTCACCCAAAAGATCAACTACCAGCGCGCGCTGGAAGGCGAACTGGAACGCACCATCGGCAGCCTGGAAGCGGTGGAAGCCGTGCGTGTGCATGTGGTGCGGCCGGAGCGCACGTTGTTAAGCAGCGAGCAGTCGCCTACCACCGCTTCCATCACCATCAAGGAACGCGTGGGGCAGGCGCTGGATGCCGCCCAGGTACGGGCGATCACCCATCTGGTGGCCAGTAGCGTGGAAGGCTTGCAGCCGGAAAATGTGGTGGTGGTGGACAGCAACGGCAATCTGCTGGCAGGCGGCGGCAATGAAGCCGGTTCGCTCAGCGCTGTCACCGACAATCAGCGCGCCGCCGAACAGGCAGCCGCAGCCGAGATTCGCAAACAGGTGCAGCTGATGCTGGACCGCACGCTGGGGCCGAACCGGGCGGTGGTGCAGGCAGCCGTGGCGATGGACTGGACGCAGCGCGAAATTGTGTCCAATACGATGGAGCAGCAGCCTACGCCGGTGGTGCGCAGTTCTCAAAAGATCGTTGAAAATTACACCACATCCGGAGCGGTTGAGGGGGGTGTGCCGGGCGCCGATTCGAACCTGCCGACACCCCTGCCGCCGGTGACGGGTGAAAACGGGGCGATGACCTATTCGCGCAGCGAGGAAACCATTAATTACGAAATCAGTCAGGTGGAATCTCGCGAAGTGCAGGCGCCGGGGCGCATCAGCCGCATCAGCGTTTCGGTCATGGTGGACGGCTTGGATGCCCAGTCGGTCGAGATGGTCAAAGCGGCGGTGGCAGCTGCCGCCGGTGTGAACGAAGCGCGCGGCGATGAGGTGGTGGTGCAGTCCATGCCGTTCGACCGCACCTACTACGAACAGCAAGCCGCCGAGATGGCGCAGGCCGAACAAACCAATCTGTATATTCAAATCGGGCTGGCAGCCGCGGCGGTGATTTTGCTGTCGGCGCTGATCTTCTTCTTCTCGCGCCAGATCCGTCACCTGCGGGCAGCCACGGCGCAGGCCTGGCAGCCGGTGATGATGCCGGCCGCCGAACTGGCGGCGCTGCAGGGGCAGACTGTGCCGCCGCTGGGGCAAATTGGCGCTCCAGAGGCTGGCGCAAGTTTACCGCCGATGACGGCCCAGCGGGCGGCGCTCAATCAAAAGACCGAAGATGTGATGGTGGAACTTTCCTCGCGCTTCACGCCGGTCAACTCGGCGGAGGACGAACAACGCGCCAAAGTTGTCAGCCGGCTGGCTGAGGAAAGCCCGGCCACCGTAGCGGAAATTATCCAACTGTGGTTGAACGAGGATAACAGGAACCATGGATAATCCATCCACTGCGATTACGGGAATTGACAAAGCCTCAGCCTTGCTGCTGACCCTGGGGGTGGATACCTCCTCCAAGATCTTGCAGTACCTGACCGAGGGCGAAATCGAACGGGTGCTGTTGGCGCTGGGTAAAACGGGTCCCATTCCGCCGGAGGTGCGCCGCATAGCCCTGCAGGAAGCGGTGGAATTCAGCACGGCGGATGCAGCCCTGCGCGGCGGCGGCATTGAATACAGCCGCCAGCTGCTGGCGCGGGCGGTAGGTCCGCGGCGCGGCGCTGAAATTCTGGAGCGCATTTCGGTGCATCAGCAATTGTCTTCTTTTGAAATGCTGCGCAACGCCAACCCGGAAGAAGTGGCTGCTTTGCTGCAGGAAGAAATGCCGCAGACCATTGCCCTGGTACTTTCGTATCTGGAAGCCAAAGTGGCCGCCGACATTCTTACCAGTCTGCCGCGCGAATTGCAGGTCGAAGTCACCCTGCGGCTGGCGGTGATGGACCGCGTTTCACCGCAGGTGGTGCAGGTGGTCGAGCGGAACTTGAAGAACAAACTTTCCAGCGTGCTGAGCGAAGCTGACTTCCGCGCAACCGGCGGGGTGACCTTTCTGGTCAAAATGCTCAATATGGTGGACCGCGGCGTGCAGAAAACCATCCTGGAAGCGCTGGAAGCCAGCAACCCCAAACTGGTGGAAGAAATCCGCGCCAACATGTTCACCTTTGATGACCTGATCAAACTGGATGACCGCGCCATCCAGCGGGTGCTGCGCGACATCAGCAAGTCCGAACTGGCGCTGGCGCTCAAAGCGGCTCCTGAGAAACTGAAAGACAAGATCTTCAACAACCTTTCCGAGCGGGCGCGCGAAAACCTAAAGGAAGAAATCGAAATTTTAGGCCCGCAGCTGGCAAAGAACGTCTATGCCGCCCAGCGCAAAATTGTGGATGCCGTGCGCGCGCTGGAAGAAGCCGGCGAAATTGTGATTGGCGGTGGTGGTGAAAATGAAGTCATCCTCTAGGATTTTCAAGCACAGCCAATCGGGGCAGTTTACGGCGTGGCAGATGCCGGATCTGGTCGGGCAGGCCGAAGTTGAAACGCAGGAACAGGCGGCCGAAATTCTCAACCTGTTTCAACTGCCGGAAACCCCATTGGCAGGTAGCGCCGGGCGGCGGTCCGGCCTGCTGCAGGGCGGACAGGTCGAAAGGCTGCGGGTGTGGAACGCTCCGGATTTGGAGTACACCCCGCCTTTTGTGGACGAAGATGATGAAGTGAACCGCTTTTTCATTGGCGATCAACCTCACCCGTCCGGCTGGGAGCAGCAGCAGGAAGCGCTTTCGATCATCGAGCAAGCCCGGCAGCAGGCCGCCGAAATTTTGCGCCGCGCCGAGGAGGAAGCCGGTCAAATTCGCCTGCGGGCAGCCGATGAGCTGGAAGCCATGCGCCAAACCGGTTATCAGGAAGGGCTGACGAGAGCGCAGGAAGAAATGAGGAATACCTTGCAAGCCTGCGCGGAACTGATTGCCGAAGCGCAGGCGTGGAAGCAGAATCTGGTGGCATCCAGCGAGGAAATTGTGCTGGATATGGTTCGTGAAATGGCGGTAGCCCTGTTTGGGCAGGGGGTTGCGCTGGATGATCAGGCGCTGCAGATCAACCTCAACCGCATTGTCGAAAAAGCCAGCACCCTGGGCGAATTGAAAGTTTACCTCAACCCAAAGGATGCAGCCAGCCTCGATCCGGAGTGGAAGGAGTATCAGGCGCTGGTGCTGGGCAACAAAGTGCAGGTCATTCCGGCCGAGGGAATTACCCGCGGCGGCTGTTACATTCAGGGGCAGTACGGGGCAGTGGATGCGCGGGTGGAAACTCAATTGCGCAATTTGCTGGCTTCTTTTGCCGAAGTCCAATCCAGTGAGGAGATGGCGGCATGAGCGTGGAAGTGAAACCACCTGATCTGGGCCGTTTTCGCAGCGCGCTGCGCAGCCTGAACACCGTGCAGGTTGCCGGGCGGGTCACTCAGGTGATCGGCCTGACGATTGAAGTGGTTGGGCTGAACTGCCAGATCGGTGAGGTTTGCGAAATTCAAGCCAGCCACGGCGGGCGGCTGCAGGCCGAGGTGATCGGCTTTCGCAACGAACGGATGCTGCTGATGCCGTTGGGGACGATGGAAGGCATTCAGCCGGACAGTCTGGTGCGGCCGGTTTCGAGTGTGTTCAAAGCGCCGGTGGGCATGTCCCTGTTGGGACGGGTGCTGGACGGGTTGGGACAGCCGATTGACGGCAAAGGTCCGCTTGGGACGGTGGAGTGGAAGATGACCAACCGCGCCGCGCCGCACCCGCTGGAGCGCCCGCCGATTGTCGAACCGCTGGTAACGGGTGTGCGGGTGATTGACGGGATGCTGACCTGCGGAAAGGGACAGCGTTTGGGTATTTTCGCTGGCAGCGGTGTGGGCAAAAGCACGTTGCTGGGTTCGATTGCCCGCAACTCGCGCAGCGATATTTCGGTGATTGCCCTGATCGGCGAACGCGGGCGCGAGGTGCGCGAATTCATCGAACGCGATTTGGGTTCGGACGGGCTGGAACGGTCGGTCGTGGTGGTGTCCACCTCCGATCAGCCGGCGCTGGTGCGTTTGAAAGCGGCTTTTGTGGCGATGACGATTGCCGAGTATTACCGCGATTGTGGGTTGGACGTGACCTTCCTGATGGACTCGGTTACCCGCTTCGCCATGGCGCAGCGCGAGATTGGGCTTTCGGTGGGTGAGCCGCCTGCCAGCAAAGGGTATACCCCCTCGGTATTTGCGCTGCTGCCGCGCCTGTTAGAGCGGGCCGGGCGCAATCAGCACGGTTCAATTACCGGTTTCTTCACCGTTCTGGTGGAGGGCGATGATTTCAACGAGCCGATTTGCGATGCGGTGCGCGGTATTCTGGACGGGCACATCATCCTCAGCCGCGCGCTGGCTGCCCGCAACCACTACCCGGCGATTGATGTGCTGAACAGCGTCAGCCGCGTCATGCCGGCCCTGACCGATGAACAGCACCTCAAACTGGCAGCGGCTGCCCGCAAACACCTGGCCACCTACGAAAAGGCGCGCGATTTGATCAACATTGGAGCATATGTAGCCGGTTCTGACCCAGACATTGACGCGGCGATTGCCGTCATGCCGATGTTGACCGCCTTTTTACAGCAGGGCAGCAAAGAAGTATCGTCCTTTGAAGAAACCCTTTCGATTTTGCAAATGGCGGTTGGAGAGAAGACCGCTGAGCCGGTAAAGGAGGTTGAATGATGGTACCGCGTTTCAATTTACAAAGTGTGCTGGATGTGCGCCACAGCCGGGTGGAATCGTGTGAGCTGGAATTAAGTCAGCGGCTGATGGAGCAGATGAAGATTGAAAATGCGCTGGAACATCTCTGCGAGCGGCGGGTTCGGCTGATGCGACAGATTGCCGAAATGCAGATGGGCGAGCTGGACCTGGCAAAACTGGCGCTGATGCGCGCCGAACTGCAGGATAGCGACCAGCTGAAAAAGGCTTTGGAAACTCAACTGGAGCAGGCGCGCGCCGCAGTGGAAAGCAAGCGGGTGGAACTGGTCAAAGCCCGTCAGGAGGAAGAGACCCTGCAAATCCTCAAACGCAAGCATGTGGAACATTACACGCAGATCGAAGCAGAAAAAGAAGCCCGCGCCCAGGATGATATTTACATTGCCCATGCCTACCGCCAGCGGCTTTCGGAGGCGCCATCCCATGGATAATTCGATTTTCAGCAGTCAGTTTCAGGCAGTCATTTACCGTCTGCTGTTCCAGTTGATTGAAAAAATGGCGCAGCCCGGTCAAAACTCCGCTGCGGGGGGTGTGAACCCGCTGGATGGAGAAGCCGGCGGCGGTTATTCGCCTCAGGGGGTGCGTGCGGCGGGTTGGGCGGGCAGTTTTGATGCTCTCATTCAGCAGGCGGCCCAAAAGTACGATGTCAACCCGGCGCTGGTGCAGGCGGTCATCAAGGCTGAGTCGAATTTCAACCCGCAGGCGGTTTCCCGCGCTGGGGCAATGGGTTTAATGCAGCTGATGCCCGGCACAGCCCGCAGCCTTGGAGTTGCCGATCCGTTTGACCCGGTCCAAAACATTGACGGCGGGGTGCGCTTTTTGAGCAATTTGCTCAAACGTTACAACGGCAATGTGCAGCTGGCGCTGGCAGCCTACA
>NZ_JBRCOK010000135.1:0-7472 GCF_053501535.1 Bellilinea sp.
ACGCCCCCCTTCCCCGCAAAACCCCCATGGTCCGCTCAACGTTTTTCTCTGCGGGGAAGGGGGGCGATTCTTGGGACTGCGATTGCACCTTGCGAATCGGCAGCATAAAAATGTCTTTTCAAGGGCGGAAAAGGAAACGCCATTTTACCCATACATAGGCGGAAGAAATGATGGGTGAAACGGAAACAAAATGCCAGGATTTTCAAGGAACTTTGAGAAAGCCATCGCAATCAATCTCGAAAATAATGATAGACAATGGCCGATAAGCCGCTCAAATTAACGGATAATAATGATAAAATCTCTCAACGATGAAGTTTTCCATGCAGCGATGGTTCGTGTTATTCCTGATTTTGCTGGGGCTGGGCGGCATCGTTGCTGCCGCCGCCGCCCAAAGCGGATATACCCCCGTCAGTCAATCCGAAGCGCTTGCCCGCCAGGAAGGTGCGGTGGTCTATCTCACCAACTTGGCACGGGCGGCGCGCGGCATCCCACCCCTGCGCTGGAACTGGCAGCTGACCCAATCGGCGCGCTGGTTTGCGGCCGACAAAGCCGCGGCGCCGAATTGCGCTGACGCCCACCGCGACACGCTGGGCAACTTTCCGGATGTGCGCGCCCGGGCTTTTGGCTACCCCGGCAGCGCCGGCGCCGAAAATGTGTGGTGCGTGTATGTGCCGCCTGAACAGGCGGTGGAAGGCTGGCTCAAAAGCAATACCGGGCATGCTGACCAGTTGTTGAACCCCGATCACCGCGAGGTGGGAATTGGCTATAACCAGAACGGTGAAGGCTGGCTGGCGCAGGATTTTGGCAGCGACAATTCATTTGCTCCGCTGATCATCGAAAACGAGAGTTTGAGCACCTCTGCCCAAAGAGTCAATTTATATCTTTATGACCGTCCCGCCGAGGATTTTTTCACCGCCTTGCAGCCGGCGGTTTCCATGCAGATCAGCGAAGATGCCTGTTTCAACAACACAGCGGTTCAGCCGTATCAGTCACAAAGCACATTTAACCTTTCCTCTGGTGAGGGCTGGAAACGGGTCTATGCCCGCACCCGCGATGCCTATGGGCGCAGCCTGACGGTGGATGACAGCATTTATCTCGGCAGCCTGCCAGCCGGTCTTCCTTTGGGCGAAGAGCACTTTTCCACCAGCCGCCCAACGGTAACGCTTTACGGGCTGGACGCGCAGGGGCGCAGTCACCTTCAACTCAGCCTTGGCTGGCTGGGGGATGCCTTCAAAACCGGCAAGAACAATCTGCTGCCACAAATTGCCGACCCGGCCGCGCTGAATGGGAAAGCCGTGCTGCTGCCCCACAACCGCAACGACGGCAGCGATCCCAACATGGCGTGGGTGTGGACAACGTCCTTTTTTACCCAACAGCCGATGGTCGCCTACTTCCGGTTGAAGGTCAATTCATTGCCCGAAGGGGAGGCAGCCCGCCTGAGCGTGACCGCCGGTACTTTCCAGAGCGGCGAAGTCATCTTGAGGAGCAGCGATTTTCCATCCACCAACACCTATATCGAAGTGCCGCTTTCTTTTACCTTTACGCCAGATCAAAACAACCCCTTCTTGATATTCAAAATCCGGCGGACGGGTAGTGCTGAGGTCAGTATTGATACTGTCACCATCTTCACTGCACCACAACGCTTCAACGGCAGCCCGTTTGTGTGGCAGGTGCCGGGCGGTGCTTACCGCGGTCAGGGGGTATGGGTGCGCTTTTCTGGCGCGGATGGCAGTAACTTTACCCCGCTGCGCGAGGCGGCCGTTTCTCAGCGGGATGGCTGCCTTTCGCCTTCTTCGCTCACGGTGCTGGCTGCACCGTCCTCTGCAACGCCGCTGCTTTCGGCGCTGGTTCTGCCTTCCTACATGGCGGGGGATGGTTGGAGTGTGGAAGAAAACCTGCCGTGGCTGCAAGCCGGCCGGGCGGGTGAGCGGGTGGAACTGCGCCTTTTGACCGGCGGGCTGGGGTTGGGCGAGTACAATGGTGAGGTGATCATCCGCCCGGAGGAGCGGGCCTATCCGCCCCTGCGCCTGAGCGTGCGGCTGGTGATGGCCGAGCGCCTCTACCCGGTCTATTTACCGGCGGTCAATCGCTGACCGTTTCAGCCGACTTAAGGGTTTCGCAAGTTCTCCCACTTCCGCCCAAATTGTGATAAGATGCCGGTGTTATGAGCGAAGAACGCAGTTCCAGCGGGGAATTCTTGACGGCAACGGAAGCCGCATCTCAGACTGCTCAACCGGCAAACACCCTGCTCGGCATTCTCAGCGAGGTTTTCAAAACCATCCTGTTTGCCGTGCTGCTTTATTTTGCCATCAGCGCGGTAACCGACCGCGTGCGGGTGGAAAACATTTCCATGCAGCCAACCCTGAATGAAGGTGAACTGCTGGTGGTGTATAAACTGGCCTACCGGCTGGGTGAACCGCACCGCGGCGATATCATCGTCTTTCATCATAACCGCCAACCGCCGGAGGATTACATCAAACGGGTCATTGGCCTGCCCGGTGACCAGGTGCGGGTGGAAGGCGGGCGGGTGTATGTCAACGGCATTGCCCTGGATGAGCCTTACATCGCCGAGCCGCCGGCTTACACGGGGGTGTGGGAAGTGCCGCCCGATTCGCTGTTTGTGCTGGGGGATAACCGCAACCGCTCATCTGATTCGCGCATTTGGGGGTTCGTACCGATGAGGGATGTGGTTGGCAGGGCGGTGTTGATCTACTGGCCGCCCGAAAAAATCCGTCTGCTCAGCCATGCGGATCTGTTAGCGCAGGCTGCACCTCCCTGATAGGGAATAGTAATATCTTCCACGCCTCCTTAACAATATCGCTTTAGTGCCTTGAAGAGGGGACATCTCGCTGCTGTTCGGGTTTTGCGCTTATTTCAGCTCCTGCCCTTTGCCTGAAAACAGCCGCCTCCGCTAAGGCAGTGCCTGCCGGAGGCGGTTTTGTTTGCTTGCAGTTACAGAATCGTTTGTTTTGTTACCAAAAAACGGTTGGTTTGGCTTTGTGCCCGTTGACTTTCAATGCCATATTCGTTATGATATGAATACTGATGGAAGGTTTCTTTTAGAATTGGGGGAGCAAGTGCATGTCGCGATTGTCTGAACAGCCAGCCCCAAATTTCCACCCCCGGCATATCCGCACCGCACGGGCACAGTCCTTTATTGAGCTGGCCCTGGTGTTGCCGGTCTTGTTTATTATTTTGTTGGGGGTGGTGGAAGTGGCCATTTTTATCGGCCGCTATCTGGATGTGTTGGACCTGACCCGCGAGGTTGCCCGTCAGGCTGCCCGCGAGGAGCGCTTTACGGCTCCGTCCACTTTCTTTGCTGAAGTTGATTCCTATCTGGCGGCGCCGCCGACTGGCTTGAATTCTTACATCACAATGAACAATGCTACTGATGACATGGTGGTTTCGGTTTTCGACCTGCGGGGTAGTGGCGAAAGAATCTTGCATGTCTGGTCAAATACCAGCGAAAATTACAAAAAAGACTGTGAGGGTAACGAAGTCCGCACCGAACCGTATTACACCCTTGATCGAGTGATGGCGATCGGTTCGCCCGATGTCAATGAGGGCATGGTCGCCGTAGAAATCTATTACTGTCATCCACTGGTACTGAACATTCCGTTAATCACTTCTTTTATTCCAAATCCGGTGCAAATCCATGCCTATTCCATCTTTCCGTTTCCTGCCATCAAGTACCGCTAAGCGGCAATCTTCTGCGCGGCGGCCTGCCCGCGGGCAGGTGCTGGTCATTTTTGCGGTGGCCATGTTAACCCTGCTCTTTTTCGTCGGGCTGGCCATTGATGCAGGCTCCTTATATGTCACCTACAACCACCTCAAACGGGCGGTGGATGCTGCCGCAGTGGCGGCTGCCAACCAGTACAAACGCGGAGAAACCCATCTCAATAAATTTGAAGACGCCGCCACCGAAGTGCTCGAACTGAACAATGTGGATATGTCGGTGGTGGATCTCGAAGTTCATATTTGTGATGAGGATGGGGATTATGTGATTGATCATGGCCTGCCGGCTGACTTGGATCGCCGCTGTCACGAGGCCGCTTTTCTCCGTAAACTGGTGTGGGTTAAGGCTACCCAGCGGGCACCGCTCTACTTTTTGGGATTGCTGGGTTTTGGTCCGGTTTCTCTGACCACCCAGACCATCTCCGAAGCCGCTGCAGTGGATATTGTGCTGGTGCTGGATGTTTCGGAATCCATGTCGAGCCAGACCAGCGGTTACATTCCCAATGATTACGACCCCGATACCCAATGCAACCCGAACACCCGCACAGCGGGAAGCGTGCCGCCCTCGGGGGCATGCCTGCCGATGTGGTACCTGAAGAATGCCGCCCATGCCCTGATCAATACCATTTATGAAGGCTACGATCGGATTGCAATTATCACCTACGATTCGCGCGCGGAATTGAAGCAGGACTTCACCAGCCTCAAAGCCGTTGCGCGGAGTGCATTATGGAACAATGTCAACGTCCATGATGACCCGCCCTATGCGCGGATGTGGGCGCCGTGGGGGCCAGACCGTGAGCCGGGTGATTACGCCTTCAACCCGGTCAACCCCGAAGACCGTGATGGAGACGGGCGCGATACGGATGATGATATTGCTTTATATGGGGTGGATTGCCCGTGGGTTGCCAACCCGGCTGCGCTGGCTGACCGCTGGTGGAGTGTTGACGAAGGTGCACCCGATCCCTTTGGCTGGGGCGGGGTGCCGTGCGATCACGATGCCTATCTGGATGCTTACGACTGGAATTCCGATGACATCTTCACCATAGATGACCACAACGCTTCGCTGGATTATCTGGCCAAATTCCCGGCGTTTACCGATTTAAGCGGCCATACCATCCGCCCTTCGCTTTCGCCGCTTTCTACCTGCATCGGCTGCGGTTTGCGCATGGCTAACGAACTGCTGACCAAGTACGGCCGCCGGGATGCAATTTGGGTGGTCGTGATGTTCACCGACGGGGTGGCCAATTTGAGCGATACACCGCCCAACGCCTCAACCGGCCCGGGCGATACCCCTTACACCGGCGGGAATGTGCCGGCGGTCATGACCAGCGGCTTTTGTAACGGGCATTTTGCCGACCGCGATGCTGACTCGTGGTGGCAAAAACTGTGCATTGACCGCCACTTCACCCCGCGCTACTGTATTGACCCGAGCGGCGCAACCTGCCCGCCGGGCTCAACCCACGTGGTGCCGGCACTGCGCAGTTATACCTACTCGGTCACCGACTACGCCCGTGACCTGGTGGATACGATTGGTTTGACCATTTCCGGCAATCCGCAAGAGCCGCTCGGCACGGATGTGGCCATGTACGCGGTCGGATTTGGGGCAGTAAATTTGGGCGAACCGCTGTTGCGTTACATTGCTGCCGTAGGTGATGATGGAGACCGCCGTACCGATGAATGTGCGGGCAAACCCAGTTTGCAATCCTGTGGTAATTATTTTTATACCAATGATGCCTCTCAGCTGCAGGCGATTTTTGAGGATATTGCCAGTCGCATTTATACCCGTATCAATCAATAAAGGGCTTTGAACGGAAGGACCGCCCATGAAACGATTACCGATTTTTAAATCCCTCGTCCTCTTCCAGCGGCAGCGCTGGCGTGCGCAGGGTTTTGTGGAATTTGCACTCGCGCTGCCCATTCTGCTGATGCTGATCTTCGGAATCATCGAATTTGGGCGCTTTTTACAGGCCTGGCTGGCGCTGCAAAACGGGGCTCGTTTTGGGGTGCGTTACGCGGTCAGCGGGGATTTCAACCCGGAATACTGCGACGAAGCCGCCGCCGCGCTGGGGCTGACCGCCGAACATAGCGGCAACTGCCGTGTTCCGGAGACTGTGGACGACTGGGACGAAAAGAGCAGCGCGCTGAAAGACTGGGCGCGGCTGGCTTCCATCCGCGATGCGGCCATTGCCGGCGCAACCGGCGTGGCGTGGGATCCGGCCCCGGCAGTTTCCGGCGACTATCTGGCTTACCTTGATTACGGTTGGAATCATTCTGACTTCGATATGACGCACCGCGGCAACCCGGCTCTGAAGGGCTTTTTGAATGTGATGATTTGCTCAAACCGTGAGGAAGACCTCGGCGGGGGGCTATTTGCCCGTTTTCAACGCAACCCACATGAGATTAGATATTATGAACCTAATGACCCCGGGCATTTGCAGGACTATCGCTTCCCCATGTTTTGCGAACGGGCTCTTGGCACCAAAACTGGAACTACCTTCAACCAGACCGCTATCGAACGGTATGTGGATGACGCCGGCGGGTCGGGTGACCGGGTTTTCGTGCGTCTGGCCTACCGCCACGAATTGATCACGCCCTTCCTCAACAATATCTGGCCGACGGCCATGATCTATGCCGAGCGGGAAGGCTACGTGGAAGCCTTCCGAAAAACACGGCCGGGCGGGGCGCTGGGAGTTGCCCCCACCCCCACCAGTACTCCAACCGACACGCCCACCCCGACCAACACCGCCACCAACACCTCAACGCCCACCCCAACCGATACCGCCACGCCAACCGCCACACCGACCATCACCCCCACCAACTTCCCCTGCGGCGGTACGGGTGTGCTGCGCGAATGGTGGGGCAGCATTCCCGGCACTTCAGTAAGTGACCTGACCGGCCACCCGCGTTACCCCGGGGCACCCAACAACCATGATTACCTGGCCGATTTTGAGGCACCGCAAAACTGGGGGAACAACTACGGCCAGCGCTTGCGCGCCCTGGTGTGTGCCCCTCAAACCGGCTTATACCGCTTTTACATCGCCAGCGATGATAACAGCCGCCTGGATCTTAACGGCAGCCCAATTGCTTCGGTGCCGGGCTGGACGTATTATCACCAGTGGGACCTCTATGGTAGTCAACGCTCCGCTCCTGTTTATTTGACAGCCGGTTCCTGGACGCCTATCGAGGTGCATCATAAAGAAGGCACGGGACTGGATCATGTTTCGGTTGCCTGGGCCGGGCCGGGCATCACCGGCAGCGCCGACGACCCGCCTGTGGTGATTGACGGCTACTATCTTCAACCGGTTGCGCCGTTCCCGACCTGGACGCCTACCCATACCGGCACGCCCACCTACACGCCGACCATAACGCATACTTTTACCAACACGCCGACCCGCACCATTACCCCAACCCCAACCGATACCTTCACGCCAACCCTGACCTTCACGGCGACCAACACCCGTACGCCGACCCATACACCCACCATCACACCGACACCCACCATTACAAGAACCTTCACCAATACCCCCACTCCCACCAACACTCCGACGCGTACCTATACGCCGACCATAACGCTGACCTTTACCCCTTCCAACACACCAACCATAACAAATACGTTTACGGTAACTTTCACTCCCTCCAATACCCCCACCCGTACCGCCACGGCTACCCCTGTGACGCCAACCATCACGCGGACATTTACCAGCACACCTACCCGTACCAGCACCCCCCTGCCAACC
>NZ_JBRCOK010000136.1:0-5773 GCF_053501535.1 Bellilinea sp.
GATTCAAGCCAAAGACAGCATACACCGGCGCCAAAAGCAGCGGGAAGAGCGGCGGGTAGGCGCTCGGCCCAAGCACCACCGCCGGGTTGTGCAGAATGCCAATCGCCGTGTACGGCTGCCCCAGAGCCAGGTTGCGCGCATGAGCAATGTACTGGGCAAAATCGTCCCGCCATGGGTGACCGCTGCGCAGCGTTAGCAGGTAAAACAGACCAACACTCACAAGAGACACAAAGGGGAGATATTGAATTAACTTTTCCAACAAGGGCGGGTAACGCCGGTAAATCCTCTCCATCTCGTTCAGAAACACCTGACTCAGCCATGCCAGACTGAGCGAGCCAACCATCATTACCAGCAGGTAACAAACGGCATAAAATCCAAACGATAGATAAGGCAGGTGAATTCCTTTTTCGATTGACCCGCCTTCCATCAGAATCTCCCTCGGCTGGTCTCCCACCTGCGCAATCAGGCGGAGAGGCACCTCGCTTCGTACAGTCACCAGTAATTCGTCCCAGATTCGTCCGCGCCAGCGGATTTGCACAGGCTGACCCTGCCGGGCATTCAGAGAGACTCCCTCTGACGTGATCCGGGCGGTTGGCGGCAATTCCAGATCGCTGAAGGACAGGTCACCCAAACCATTGTTCAACCAGACCAGTTGAAAATCGGCTTCTTCTGAATTGAGCGGTTCAAAATTCAGGCGCACTTCAACCGGAGCGACCAGCGAATGCAAAGTGGGCGCCGGGGTGATCAGAAACAGGACTGCGGTAAGGATGATCCCCATCCACCAACTCTTTGTTGAGATTCCCCGCCAGCCGGCTGCGGTGATACCCCGCTCTTTCAAAAACCACAACAACAACGCGAATACCAGAGCAACAACAACACTAAACGCCAATCTTCGAAGGCTGAAAACGGAGCGGGGTTGGAAGATCAAAAAATACAAATTTACCAGCAGGCTGAGCCACAACAATCCAAAACGGCCGGCTTGATCAAAAGGTTTTCCCAAATGCCTCATCCATCCTCCCACAGCGGCGAAAGGCGCAGCAAAGCGGTCACAACCGCCAGACTCATCCCACCGAGCAGGATAATCGCCAGTTTGACCAGTCCGTAATACCACCAGCTGCCCACCGGCAGGGTTATTGTTCTTTCCGCCATTCGTCCTTCGTCAAAAGTCAGCCTTTCTTCTCTGCCCTGCATCACAATGACCGCCTGCACGGGCTGGTCGGTTGTAAAAACCAGCCTCATATTGCGCCATGCCCGGCCGCTCCAGGCTGCCTTCCCGCTCTCCGCGTCTTGCAACGAAAAAACGATCCCACTGCCCGGCTGTACCCTGCCCGTTTCGTTGATGCGAATATCGCGGTAAGACACATCCAGCATGCCGTTGTTCAAACTGACCAGTCTGACCTCAGCAGGCTGCCCGGAAAGCGGCAGGAACTCCAACTCCAGCCGCACCGGCAGTGCAAACAAATGCCCCGGCGGGGCGGGGTAAATCAGATGCAGAACCACCGAGAGCAGCAGTCCCGCCCGCCATAGATTGCTGCGGCGGACAAAATTCCCCCACCACCCGGTCAGGGAATATCCCCGGCGGCGCGCAAAAAACCAGACCCCCGCGCTCAAAGCCCCGCCAATTCCCGCCGCCAAAGCCAGCCGCCGCAGGCTCAGCACGCCAACCGGCTGCAGGAAGAGCAGGTAGGCATTCAGTCCAAAACTGAGTGCCAGCATCACAAACAGGCCTGTGCTGGCTGCCACTCGAGGTCGGTGTTCCACTCCTGTTGACTGGATCATCCCGCTGTGAAAACTGGTCCAATAGGGTCAGAATCAATCAGGGGAGGAGGGTAGGGAGCCTCCTCCCCCTAACCGGAAGCGATTACCTTGGCTTCCAGTGCCGGTTGGCTAAGGTTGAATTTGAGAAAAGATCTCCGCCGCAAAGTTGAGTACATCCTCTTGCTGGGAGGAAGACACCTGACCATCCCCCCGCCCATACCAGTTCAATGAGTATTCAAAACCATCGGTTACCCCATCGCTGCGGCGAGCGTCAAAAGGCGCAAGCTGATCTGCCCAATTATACAACATTTTCAACTGATCTGCTGAAAGGCGCAATGACCCGCGTGAGGCAGGCGGGGTGCTTTTACAATCGGCGGCGTACGCCCAGCCGCTCTCGTAAATTTCCAGCGTGTCGCAAAAACCGGCAATTCCGCCGCTGCGCTGCCACAAAAGCAGGCGGTATTGGTCAGCCGGTTGCCCGGCGCGCACTTCGGCCGCTGCCAGCCCCGCCCAGGCCGCCAGGGCGCGGCCCTCTTCCACCGCAGGCTGACCTGTACCGCGCCCTTGAAAGGACAGCCAGCCGTAGGGTGTTTCCATTTGAAACGATGCAAACTGGCGAATCCACTCTGCCAGTTCCAGCGGACGCTGTAAATTGACAAAAGACCGCCCTTCGAGCACACTGCCACACGCCCCGTCCGAAAGGCCGCCCAAGCCAACCTGAATAATTCGACAATCCTCACCCTGGGAACCGGAGATCAGAATCAGGTAAGACTGCCCATCATCCGCACTCTTGACTCCAGC
Organism: Bellilinea sp.; assembly: GCF_053501535.1. Classification (NCBI taxonomy): domain Bacteria; kingdom Bacillati; phylum Chloroflexota; class Anaerolineae; order Anaerolineales; family Anaerolineaceae; genus Bellilinea; species Bellilinea sp. The sequence continues at coordinate 2,560 of NZ_JBRCOK010000136.1, forward strand.
CTGCCGCAGCTGGCTGCCATCGCCATTGGTGTGATAAATGTACTGCAAACCCTGCACGGCAAAGACCACCCGAAAACCGTTGATGACCTCCGGCTGGCATTCCTCCCCTGCCTGGGGTAAACCCAAACAGGAATCCTGCCACTCTGCCGCAAGTGCTTCTACCAGCACCGCCTCGGCGGGCATGGCAAGTGAGAGCCGTTCCGCCAGATGACGACGGGCAGCCGCCACGGCAGCTTCTTGAACGGCCGGCACCGGGCGGATGCGCCCGCCTTCCAGGTCGGTGCGAAATTCAAAGAATTGATCACCGGCTTGCAGCCCCACCAGATAGCCCGGCACAATTTCTTCGGTGCAGGCTTCCTCTTCGGCACCCAATCCAAGACAGCCATCCGGCCAATCGGCGGCTTCTACGCGAATCACGCTGATGGTGGTTTCATCCAGACCCAATGATACTGCCAGAAGCTGACGGGCAGCCAGTACCGCCGGGGGAAAGAAGGACGAATCGGGCGGCAGGTTATTTTCCTGCACCGGTGTAGGGGTCAGCACTCGTGGGTCATACCAGCCGGGCAGGGGTGTTTTTCGATCCACCGGCGGGGTTTGAATGGCTTGCGTACAAGCCGCAAGTGACATCAGCAGCATAACCATCCCAATCAGATTTTTACGCCACATAAATACTCCTGTCGCTGAAATTTTTCGACGACAGGAGTATTATAACCCGCCCGCTCACTCAGGCGTATTTCAGGCGGTCTTTTCCTTCAATCCGGTCAGTTCCAGACTGACCTCCCACAAACGCCGGGCGGTTTCCTCATCTTGTGAAATTTTGGAAGACTCAACTGCCTTTTTCTGGTCGAAGTACCTGCCGGTGATGCCTTCCACCTCCGGCGAGGTGGCCAGGTAAAGCGTAGTTTCAGCGCCCTGTTCGGGAGAAATTGCCCCAACCCGCTGAACAAGGCTCAACCCCAAACCAATCAGCCCGCCATTGTTTTTACCAAACTGAGTGGCCACAAAGCCGGGGTGCAGGCAGTTCACGGTGACTCCGCTGCCTTGCAGACGGCGCGCCAGTTCGTAGGTAAACAGCACGTTCATCAACTTGCTGTTGGAATAGGCGCCCCAACCGCTGTAACTTTTTTCGGCATTCAAATCGTCAAAATTGATTTTTCCGCCAAAATGGGCAGCAGAGGATACATTGATGATCCGCGCTGGTGCGCTTTTCGTCAACAGATCGAGCAGCAGGTGGGTGAGCAGAAAATATGCCAGATGATTGAGTGCAAAGGTCTTCTCCAAACCATCAGCGGTCAATTCGCGTTTGGCAAAAAATGCTCCGGCATTGTTAATCAGCACATGCAGCTGGTCATAGCGATGGCGGTATTCGGCGGCCACCCGGCGCACCTGCTCTTGCTCCGAAAGATCCGCAATCAGAAAATCCACCCGGGGGTTATCACTCTGCTCGCGTATTTCGCGAACGGTTTGTTCCGTTTTTTGCGGGTTGCGCCCAATGATGATCACATGCGCACCCCGTTTAGCCAGTTCCAAGGCGGTCACTTTGCCAATTCCATCCGTGCCGCCCGTAATCAGCACTTTTTTACGATCCACTGTCCAGGTCATTTTCACTTCTCCTTTTCCGGTAAATACCCTGACATTAGGATTATAAACAGGCGCTGATGAAAATCGCAATCTCAGCAGCGGGAAAGATTATACAGAGGGTTTACAGTTTTTCGGGCGGCAGGCGGACAGGCAGGGATGGCTGGCACATCCCGAATAAAATTTTACCCATCTTCTGCCCCCATTCGCGGATGGCCTCCCAATCGCGCCAATCTCCCGGCTTAAGCGCGGTTTGCCCACCGTGGACGGCGTGCTGCAACATTTCTTCGCTGACCCTTCCGGCAAACATGCCCACTTCCAGGGGACGAAATTCCGGAAAGGTGCGGCGAATCTCTTCGTAGGCCTGCCGGGCAGCCTCGCGGTTTTGAGGTGTATCCTGACACAGGCTGCCGCACAGTTGAAAAACCCCCATCAGGCGCAGGCGCAGGGTAGCGCGCTGCGCGCTCAAAAAGGCAATTGCCTCCGGCAGCCAGCGGGCATGGCGCACCGGACTGCCGAGCACCACCGCCCAGTAGGGACGCAAATCACGCACCCGCTGCACCGGCGCAACATCCACCCGGCCGCAAAATTGCCCGATTTCGTAGGCAATCACCTCAGCCACTTCCGCCGTAGAACCTGAACGGGTCGCATAGGTGACCAGAATGGCATCCTTTGGCATCCAATTCGACGTTTCCACCAACGACCTCCGGCAAAATTTTAGCCCAAAACACCCAAATGTACACGTTCAGGGGAAGGGTTTTTCTCCCCTGCACATGGGTAGGGGTAAACCTTTCTTCCGGCTTATTCGACCAACCGCTGCTGAAGCGCAAAGGCAACCGCTTCGGTTCGGCTGGAAACTCCCAGTTTCGACAGAATATTACTGACGTGAAACTTGACCGTCGAGGGGCTGACCACCAGTTTGGCAGCGATTTCGTTGTTGCTCAAACCGCGCACCATCCAGATCAGCACATCCCGCTCGCGCTCGGTCAATTCAAACACGGGGGCAGCCGGGCGGGTGGCCGCCTGAATCAGCACCTGCGCCGCCTCCGGTGCCAGCGTAGAACGCCCGGCATGCGCTGCGCGGATGGCCTGGGCCAGTTCATCCGCCGAAACATTTTTGAGCAGATAACTGATCGCACCTGCCTGTAAAGCCGCCTGCACCAGCGTATCCTCACGGAAACTGGTCAGCGCAATGACTTGAATGTGCGGGTATGCCTCGCGAATCTGGCGGGTTGCAGCAGCACCGTCCATTTCCGGCATGACCAGATCCATCAAAATCACATCCGGTTGGAGTGCAGCGGCGCGCTGAACGGCCTGCCGCCCGTTTTCTGCCTCTCCCACCAGTTCAAGATCATCAAATGCCATCAAAAACGCGCTCAAACCACTGCGTACTACGGCATGATCATCCACCAGCATCACCCGAATGGGCGCCGATTCACTCATGATTTCATCCTCGACCCAATCTTAGAGCACACCAACCATTGTTATTAATTTTACCCGCAAAACACCGGAAGAGCGACTGAAAATTGCTCCAGGACTTTCTCAAAGTCGAAAACGGTCAAACAGCAGCCGGCAGGTGCTATCCGATGTCTATTCGGAATTATCCACTGATACGTCAAATCGAGCGATTTTGCCC
>NZ_JBRCOK010000137.1:0-11726 GCF_053501535.1 Bellilinea sp.
CGCGAAAGCGATATTGGGGGAGGCCCGGAGGGGGAAGAAAATTCGAAAGTTGATCTAAAAATGAGTTATCCCGAATTGACGTAATTCTAAGTTTGAGTGCGTTTAAGAGCAATTTCCTGCCATTTGTCTGAATTAAGACAACTGAAATGTCTGATATTTTTGCATATAATAAGCAGCAAGCTGTCCCCTTCTCATCTAAAATGGTTTTCTCCCAAACTTTTATCCCCTGAGGTGTCCAACATGCTTTATCTGTGGATTGTTTCTCTCCTGTGGGCGTTCTCCTTCGGTTTGATTAAAGGTCAATTGACCGGTTTGGATGCCAGTTTTGTGGCGTTTGCCCGCCTGCTGCTGGCCGGGCTGGCATTTCTGCCGTTTCTGCGCCTGCGCGGGGTTGACCGCCGGCTGGCCGTGCGGCTGGCGCTGATTGGCGCGGTGCAGTATGGATTGATGTATGTGACCTACATCTATTCGTTTCGTTTTCTCAAAGCCTATGAGGTAGCCCTGTTTACCATTTTTACGCCGTTGTATGTTACCCTGATCAACGACGCTTATCACCGCCGTTTGAACTGGTTCAGTTTGCTGGCTACCGTTTTGGCGGTGGCAGGGACGGCCATCGTCCAGCAGGCCAACCTGCTCAGCCCCGACCTGACGCGCGGCTTTCTGATTGTGCAGATCAGCAACCTGTGCTTTGCGCTGGGGCAGGTGGCCTACCGCGAGGTGATGCGTCCTCACTCTCAAATCAGGGATGGGCAGATTTTTGGGCTGCTTTACTTTGGCGGCACGCTGGCAGCCGGTTTCCCCGCCTTGTTCACCACGCCGTGGGCCAGCCTCAACCTGCTGCCCAATCAGGCGCTGACGCTGCTGTATCTGGGGGTAGTCGCTTCGGCGGTGGGTTTCTTCCTGTGGAATGTTGGGGCGCGCAAGGTCAACGCCGGCACGCTGGCAATTTTCAACGACCTGAAAATTCCGCTGGCGGTGGCGGTTTCACTGGTCTTCTTCGGCGAGCAGGCCGACCTGCCGCGCCTGCTGATCGGCGGGGCGGTGGTGCTGGCGGCGCTGGCGCTGAACGAGTGGAATGTGCGGCGGCGCAGCAACCCGCCTCAACTGGCAGCCTCAACCGACTGATTTAATATTAACTTCGGTCTGGAATAAATCATAAACCCATCCATCTTGAGCATTTTCGACCGCGCCTGCGCCTCCCCCAAAATCGCCCCTGCGATTTTGGGGAGGTATGGAGGGCTCATTGTATTCCTTCTCGATTTTTGCATCGAAAACCAGTTCAGGTTAAATTAATTTGAATTTGAAAACCCGGCTCGTTTTATGCTATGATTACAAAAACAGGCCTTGCCGGGATGGGGCAACCTGCCGGTAAAGGTTTACCTGTTTATGGAGGTTGTCCGCGGATGAGCCTGTCTGTGCCTTTTCGTCCCATTCTTTTGGTGGAAGATAATCCCATGGATTTGGATCTGACCCGGCGGGCTTTCAGCCGCCGCCGGGTGGTCAACCCTTTTGAGTTTGCCCGCGACGGCGAGGAAGCCATTGACTGGATACGCCGCTGGGATGAGGGTTCACCCCTGCCGGTGGTCATCTTACTCGATCTGAAACTGCCGAGGGTGGACGGGCTGGAGGTGCTGCGCCGCTACAAGGAGCACCCGCATTACCGCTCCATCCCGGTGGTGGTGCTGACCACCTCCTCTGAAGACCGGGATATCGAAACCGCCTACCAGTTGGGTGCCAATTCCTACATCGTCAAGCCGGTGGAATTCGAAAAGTTTGTTGAAGTGGCTGCCCAGATTGAAGTGTACTGGACGCTACTCAACCAGCCGCCGTCCCTCCACTTTTCGTAAGGTAGAGTATGAACGACCCTGCCACTTCTCCCCACGAACCCCTGCAAGTGCTGTATGTGGAGGATAATCCGCAGGATGCCGATTTGACCGCCCGCGCGCTGCGGAAACTGGCTGCCCACATTCGGATGAGCACGGTTGCTACCCAAAAGCAGGCGCTGGAATTGCTTTATGAACAACGGCAGCCCTTTCAGGTGGTGCTGATTGACCGAAATTTGGGAGATGGCGACGGACTTTCGCTGCTGGTCAAACTGCGCAGCCTCAATCTGCCGGTAGCGATTGTCATGGTGACCGGCAGCGGGGATGAAGAAACCGTCATCGCGGCGCTGAAATCCGGGGCCGATGATTACATCATCAAACGCGATGATTATCTGGAGCGCCTGCCTGCCGTCATTGAAAGCGCATGGCAGCATTACCGCCAGCAGGTCATCCGTTACAACCGCCCGTTGCGCGTGCTGTATGTCGAGCATCAGCCGGCCGACATTGACCTGACCCGCCGCTATCTGGAAAAACACGCTCCTTACATCACCCTGGAGGTGGTGACGACTGCTCAACAGGCTTTGCGCACCTTGACCGAAGAAAGCCGGCCGGCTGAGGTGGATGTGCTGCTGATGGATTACAACCTGCCGGGCGGGATGAATGCGCTGGAATTGATCAAGGAAATCCGTGAGGTTCATCGCCTCTCCGTTCCCATCGTACTGGTCACCGGCCAGGGAGATGAAATGATTGCCCTGCAAGCCCTGCGGCTGGGCGCGCAGGATTACATTCCCAAAACCGATCACTATCTGGCGCGCCTGCCCTATGCTCTGGCCGATGCCTATCACCGCGCCCGTCTGGAACAGGAACATGACGCCCTGCGCAGCAGTGAGGAGCGCTTTCGGGCGCTGTTTATGGACTCGCCGGTTGCTATGCTGGAACAGGATTTTTCGCAGGTCAAGCGGGAACTGCTCGCATTGAAGCAAAGCGGGATACCCGATCTGGAAACCTACCTGCTCGATAACCCGCAGGTGGTGTTGGATCTGTTTGACAAATCGTACGTACTCTTTTTGAACCGCGCTGCCCGGCGTCTGTATCAGGTGGAGGGTAAAGCCCTGCCGCGGTCTTTGGGGGAATTGCTGAACGGGTGGGCTCAATGGCGTCACTTTGTGAACGAACTGCTGCAGATTGCCAGCGGGCAGGCGCATTTTCAACGGGAAACGGAAGATATTCTGCCGGACGGGCGAAAAATTGCTGTCAACCTGCACTGGAACGCCCTGGCCGGCTATGAAGAAACGCTGGAACGGGTGATTGTCGCTATCGAAGACATTACCGAACGGAAACAATCGGCCGAACGCATCGAACGTCAGCTGCATCAGCTGGAAGCCCTGCGCAAAATGGATGATGCCATCAGTTCAAATCTGGATTTGAATGAAACCCTGCAGGTGCTGATTTATCAAATGCGCAGCCAGCTGAATCTGGAAGCGCTGGCGGTGCTGCTCTATGACCCGGGTGACGGTTCGCTGACCTATACCGCCGGTGAGGGCAATGGGCTTCCCATCCCGCTCGGTTTGCGTTTTCATGCCGGCCAAAGCCTTGCCGGTCAATTGCTGCAAGAAAACCGCAGCCTTTTCCTGTGCGAGATCAAGGAAGATTGCAATTGCTTCGTGCCGCAGGTGTGCGAATTCAGCCGGCAGCTGCGCCAGGCCGGCTTTCAAACCCTTTTGGTTATTCCGCTGATCACCAAAACCAACCCTCAGGGCGTCATTGAAATTTACCTGCGTGCCAGCCCGCCGGTGGATAGGGAATGGCAGCGTTTCCTGGAAATGCTGGCGGGGCAGGCGGCCATCGCCATTGAAAATGCGCGGCTGTATGAAGACGCGCGGCGCTCGAATCAGGAGTTGCTGCAGGCCTACGATGCCACCATTGAAGGCTGGACGCGCGCGATTGACCTGCGCGATAAGGAAACCGAGGGGCACACTCAGCGGGTGGTGGAACTGGTCTTGCGCCTGGGCCGTCAGGCCGGCATGAGCGAAGAACTGCTGGTTCACGTGCGGCGCGGCGCACTGCTGCACGATATCGGCAAACTGGGCATTCCGGATGCCATTCTGCTCAAGCCCGGTCCGCTGACGGAGGAAGAATGGGTGATTATGCGCCGCCATCCGCTGTATGCTTATGAGATGCTTTCGCCGATTGAATATCTGCGCCCGGCGCTGGACATTCCCTATTGTCACCATGAAAAGTGGGACGGCACGGGCTACCCGCGCGGTTTGAAAGGCGAGCAAATTCCGCTGGCGGCGCGCATCTTTGCGGTGGTGGACGTGTGGGATGCGCTGACCTCCGACCGGCCTTACCGCCCGGCATGGTCAAAAGAAGAGGCGCTGGCTTACCTGAAAGAACAACAAGGCAAACATTTTGACCCGCAGGCGGTCAAGTTGTTCCTGAAAGAAATGGGGTTGGAGGATACGCCGGGGGGATGACAGGCGCTGATTCATCCCCATAGAAGTACGGGCTGCTTTCTGGCGCAGGCGGATTACAGGAAAGCGCCCAATAAAAACACAATGATTAAACCCAAAATCATCCATCCCAATTTGGTTGAGTAGTTGTGGGGTTCAATTTGCCCGTTTCGATCCATGGATCGGATGAGGGGGAATAACCGCCAGTAAAAGGACACCGTCCCGATTGCCAGAGCAAGCAGAATGAAGCGCTGGAGGGTGGCATCTCCAAACAGGACGATCACAACCAGGAGGAGCAGGAAAATTAACTTTGCGCCGGCCACCCAGTAAACCAGGTATTTGACAAAATCATGAATTTCGGGGAACTGTTTGGATTTTTCCCACGCGGAAAATACACCCACTGCATTGGCTCTTTTTGATCCGGGCGCAAAATACAATGCCAGCACATTGGATGTTTCCAGGAAGATAAAGGCAAAAAGGACGATTTTGATAATCATAAGAGTGTCTCCCAGTGGTCTGAAAACAGCCGGCTGAAAACCGAAACAAAACACTGCCGGGCAAAGTAAAAATTCACGGACGGATTTCTCTTGAATGTCGGTCAGGGATAAATGTTTTTTAAGACCGGGAATGGGGGGTGATTTGCGCAAATGGCAGGCTTTGCACTTATCCCGGATTTGCGATCTTAAAGTACGTCAATTCGGGATAAATCTTTTTCACATCAACTTTCGAATTTTCGTCCCCCTCCCGCCTCCCAGGTTTTGATCTTATCCCGAACTCACGTTAAATTATACCGTCCGGCGGCCATGGAGGCAGGTTAACCTGCCGGTTAAATTTGCCGGTAGGATAAAGGCACTTTATCGGCTGTTATGCGCCGCCTGCGCCGTAGAAGTTGGGATCGGTGGGTGTCTGCCCGGACGGGTCCCAGACATAAACCCAATCCCCTTCTTTGGCCCAGTCAAACAACCATTTGGAATCGCCAATGGACAGGTTGACACAGCCATGTGTACCGGCGTAACCGAACAGGGTCCGCCAGTAGGCACCATGCAGGGCGCGTGCCTGATCAAAGTACATTGTCCAGGGTACATCCTGCAGGTAATAATAGTCGGAGCGGTCGGCTTCAAAGGCACCGCTCATCGTTTCCAGTTCTTTTTTCTGATAGATCTGGTGCAGGCCGGGGCGGGTGAAGAAGGGTTCTCCCCCGCTGGCAACCAGCGTGGCAAACACCAGCTGGCGGTTTTCATAGACTGCCAGAGTCTGCTCGTAGAGATTAATCTCGATCCAGCGGTCGTTGGTCACCCCCTCCGGCGGGGTGGTGTTGATCACCACCTGGCGGATGTAACGCCGTTCGACCCACTCGTCCACGCCGATCATGAACCAGTCGGTTTTATCGGCCGACTGAACGGCATAAATGGGCACCGCATTCTCGCGATAGAGGGTCTTACCGGTTTTGGGCGCATTGTATCCCGGTGCGGCGCGCACTTCAACGGTGTCCATGATCCAGCCAAAGTTATGGTCGGGCGTTTTCTTGAAGATCAAACCTTGAAAGGATGAATAAGCCACCGGTGAAGCGCGCAACCATTCGCCGGAACGCAGGCGTACCCATGGCTTATTGTTGTAGTACTCCACCGCGATGAAGGAGACATAGCGTAATTTACCCGGGTCAATAAAGCGGGTTGGATTGTTTCCGTTGACAGCGTCCTCAAAAGTGGCATACAGAGGTACTTTCTCGTTTTCCGGCAGGTTGATGCGGGCAATGTTGACCGGTGCGCGGGTCAGATGCGGGGCAGGGCGGTAGGCCGGCAGGGGCGCATCGGGATAGCGTAAGGCGGTAGTCTGGGCCAGCTCGCTCAGACGCTGCGCCGGGCCGAGCAGCAGGCAGTCCTGCGGGTCTTGCAGGTAAACCCCCGGCAGACAGAGCGGCTTGCCGGTTGAAGTCTGTCCTTCCGGCTGAAAAGTTGCTTTTGCCTGAACAGGGGAAGGCGGGAGCAGCCAAAGCAGAAATCCCGTAAATACCAGTAAGAGAACTTTTTTCATCTGGATCACATGACAGTCTGGTTTTATGGTTGAATGATTGTGAATGGATTATACCATGAGGAAAAGTTGGGTTTTCCGGGCTGAGATATTTCTTGTTTGCCGTCACAGGGTTTTATCTATCGCGTGTTTTGGATTGCTTTTCGAGGTGATGGACATATCGCGAAAATTCACTGTCCGGGATGAATTGAATCCATAATCCCAGGCGAATCATACGCTGGAAGAAGATCACATACTTTTCGGGGTTTGTTAACGCTTCCAGCAAGCGGTTGACCCAGTTGGAAATTTTACGGAAAAGAACAAGGAAAGGCAGAAGGGGTATGGCAATCAGAATGACAAGCGGGGCAATCATGATCATAAGAACAAGATAGAGTATCTTCACCAGGAGATAGAAGGGACTGAGAAGCCAGTCGGTAAGGGCGTGCGGATGCCCACAAAGCTTGCTACGGTAGCGGTAGGCGGGGATGGTAATGATCCACGTGATGCCGCAAAATAAAACCAGCAACGCAAAAAGAGCAAAGAGGAATCTTAATCCATCTGATGGAGACATGATGTAAGACCTTTTAGCGGAAAAAGTAAAAAGGTTGAAATTTCCCCTGACTGGTTTAATTATATCTCATTCTCGTGCAACGAGGCTAAAAAGGTTTTCTGGGCATGCTTGTGGGAAAGTTGACCTCCCTTTTGCGGGTGAAAATTCCGTAAACCAAAAAGGGGGTTGAAATGTGAGTAAGTTGGTGGTATTATGATATAGATGATAAAAATAGTCAATAACTCGACTGGGTTATTATCCATCTATTGACGAGAAACACGCGGGGATGACCTGCGTGTTTTGATTCTCCACCCTTGCTCCATTCCCGATTCACGGCAAAGTCGAGCATCTCAATTTTCTAACAGTTGAGAGGGCTATTTTCCTTTTATTCAGACAAATGGAGGTCAATATGCCGTTTACCGATCGTTCTGATCTGTTCGGCGCCGTCCATGAGGACGGTATAAACCGATTGGTGCGCCACATCATGCGCCAGCGTCCATCCCTGTTTAATTACGCAACACCCTTTTTTCATAACAATGCAGAATTGTTTTGCGTAAAGTTCGAGGTGGACGATAAGGTATTGAAGGCGAAAAATCCGCTCTTTACCGAGCAGGAACCGCTGCCCATTTTAGGGGCGCCGGTGCCAATTGGTTTGAACTTTTGCTTGCAATTAACCGATGCACAGCTTGATTTTCACCCCGGTAATGTCTTTGGGCTGCCGCCTGAATTGGGCAGGCTGGCGGATCAAAGGTTTGCCCTGCGTTTGAAAGGCTGCATGGGAATAGATTGCCCCCCTAAGGAACTGATTGATGAGCTGCTGCCACTCATTGAACGTTATCTGGTTGCTCAGCAGCAACTGGCAATCGGTGAAACCAAAGAGCGGGTGCCCGGTATAAGCACCCATTACACACCCCCTTCCAGCGCGTTCGACAACCGAGAGCGAGAGCGTCCCCGCACGGTGGCATTACCGACCCGTTCACTGATCTGTTTTTGTCTGGAATTGTACGCCGTTGGGCATTTTGAGTGGGGAACCGTGCCCGGCTCTCAACAAATCTGGCTCAAGACACGCCTGGACGGCCTGGAAATTGTGGACATCGAACCGAAGGATATGGAAAGCGCAATTGAATGCTACCTGACCACGGTGCTGAAACTGGGCATCCTGCCGCGCCTGATCATCCCGCTGGAAAAAATGGTGCTGGATATCAGCAAGGAATTCCAGGAAATGGGTTTGACGCTCGGTAGAACCGTAACTTTACAGCCTTCTGCCGTTCCCGCTGATGTTCCCAACAATCCGGCGGTTGAAGAGGATCAAATTAAGGCGTTTCTCAAATTGACCGTCACAGGAGGAGCATAAGCCATGGCTGACCTGACTGTTGCCGTATCCGAAAGCGCATTTCAGCGCCTGTTTGTGGTTTTGCGCGACAGCATCCGCTGGGAAGCGCAGGACATGACCAATTTTGGTCCTTTCACGGCCGGTTACCATGTCAAGGGACATCTGGAAGGGGGCAGCGTGGATTTCCGCGCCGATAATTCGGTGCTGATTGATGAACTGGATGTACGCTGGGATAAGTTTGAATTTACCCTTGGTCTGGATATTCCCGAAATTTGCGTGGGCGGCGGGTGCATCAACATGCCCTGGCCGATTCCGGATATCTGTCTTCCGCGCTGGTGCGTCTTTTCCGCCAACCCGGATATTTCCATCTCTCCGGATTTAGCCGCTTTTGTGGCTCAGGAATTGAGCGTGGCCGGGCGGCCGGTGGTGCGCTATTACGACGCCAGTATCCCGCCGCCGGTCATTGACCCGTGCGGCTTTCTACGCGATATCCTCGTTGACAACAGTATCATTGACCCCTTTCCGGATCACAATCAGTGGCATATCCACCTCAACCCGGATTTCATTGACCTTGACCTGTTCGACTTCGCCGATATTGTTGGCAACCTGATCGAAAACGCGCTGACCGCTGCTGTGACCGCACTGCTGCCCGGCGGCTGGGTACGCGATTTGATTCTGGCCATCATCGGCGGGATTGCCGACTTCATCCGCTGGCTGCTGGATATTCCCGATGAAATTGACGAATGGCTCAGTGATCTGTTCAACATCAGCTTTGGCCTGGGTGACTTGCTCATCCAGCTGATTGGGGAATTCTTTGGTGCCTGCGTGCCGCTTATCCGCGTGGATGACCCGCTGGAAGTTCTGGCGAAGGAAATCAGCACTTCGGTGCTGTTGAGCGGTTCGCCGGTTGAACTGGTAGCGGTCACCGTGCCCGTGCGCAGCCTGAGTGTGTATGTGGATAATGTGGAAATGGTTGTACAAGCGGATATTGGAGGTTAAGCGATGAGAACCAATCAGAAACAAGCCATAATCAACCGGGCGTTGTTCACCCAACGTTCGTTCGATAGCAGCCGAATCAGCGTGCTTTCTACATTGATCCATCGCTTCGAAGAAGCTGGGGATTACGAGGTGTTCATCAGCCGCACCAACCGCACGCCGGCGCGTTTTGTCGTTACGGTTGTAGAGGGTGATGCTCCTTATCAGCACAACCTCGATCTTTCCACTCTGGAAAATCCCAAAGAGCGCGATTGCTGCCGGGAGGATGCCGACCTGCGGCTGCACACCGGCGGAGTGCTGGGTTTTTACAACTCGCAAGGTGTATCCACCTTTCAAGTCAGAATTGTACGGCTGGGAAGCAAAGAAAAGCAGGTCTTGTTCAACCATGCTGAGCAGATCCCGGCTGGTGACTTCTTCACCGTGACCCCTTTGCGTCCCGGTATTTACCGGGTGAGTGATACCTTGAACAAGGCCGAAATGGCGCTCAAGGTGATGATGCCGCCCTCACCCGAGCAGGGAAAGGCGGAAAAGGCGACCAAAGTCAAAGGTGAGCGGCCGCCATCCACTTACCGCCCCGATCAACCGTTGCTGGTTTCGGTAGGCAAGAAGGGTTTTGACCGCCGTGAAGCCAGTCTGTTCTCCGGGCAGACGCTGGTCTTTCAGGTGCAAAGCGCCGCCCGGCTGCGGGTTGAACTGGAAAAAGAGGACGAAGCGGTTACATCGCCGCCCAAAAAACGCCCGGATAAGCCTGCCCGTACAAAAAAGCAATCCTGAGCGGTTTACTTTAACCGTTCGGCAAACTGCTTGCGGAATTTGCTGACTTTGGGCTGAATGACAACCTGACAATACCCGGCGTAGGGATTCTTCTCGAAATATTCCTGATGATATTCCTCCGCCGGGTAAAAGGCGGTAAACGGTGCCACTTCGGTGACAATCGGTTTTTGCCAGATACCTTTCTGGTTCAATTCAGCAATCAGACTTTCGGCAATTTGACGTTGTTGCTCGTTGTGATACAGGATGATCGAGCGGTACTGCGTACCGACATCGGCGCCCTGCCGGTTGCGGGTGGTGGGGTCATGCACCGAGAAAAATACTTCCAAAATCTCCCGAAAGGAGATGACCGCCGGGTTGAAGGTAACCTGCACCACCTCGGCATGCCCCGTCAGACCGGTGCATACCTGTTCGTAGGAAGGGGTGGGCGTCTTTCCGCCGGCATAACCGACCACGGCATCTTCCACCCCCTGCAGATGAGCAAAAATGGGTTCCAAACACCAAAAGCAGCCCCCGCCGAGGGTTGCCACTTCTAATTTACTGGCTTGATTCATCATGGTGATCTCCTTTGTCGATTATCGTTCACATCTGGCTTGTCTGCCAGAGGGAAGGACAGGTTTGTAAAGGGTTTACCTCAGGGATGGGTTACCAGCGGAAGAAAGAGCGGGTATGAAATTACAAACCACGGCGCTGCCGCCGGGTCGCTGGTAAAAAACTGGAGCAGTAAGCGGGCAATTTTGTTGCGCCCCGCCGTGGATGGGTGTGTGCAGTCCCGCACCAAATCCTGCGGCAGCCAGCTAAAACCGTCTGCGCGCGGGTTAATGCCATCCGCCCATAAATAGGCAGACCAGAGCAAGTAAGGGGCGCGCACTTCGCCGCGGGAGGAGTCATAGTTGAGAGCCGGGTCGCCGCTGAGTTGCGCTTCGATCAGCCATTTGACGGCAAAGCCGGTCTCGAAGGCGGCCGGCTCCGGGCTGAGACCGTTCCAGTAGGTGTACGAACGCGTGCGGCTGGAAAGAAATACCATTTGCACATTGGGGTATAACTGATGGATGTTTTGGACAATGGTCGTCAGGTCGGATTGCAGGGTTTGGGCTTTTTGTGGAAAATTGCCCCCACCGGTGCGGGTCAGTTTCAGCCAGACCACCTGAACCTGCAAGGGGGATAGATCGGCAACGGCAATTCGTCTGTTAACTTCCTGCCAGGTTGATGCTCCAGGATTCAGCCAGTATTCGGCGGTTTGGCCGGCCTGCGCTCCATTGACCAGTACGAGATGCGGGTTGATGCGGCTGTCTGCCTGGGCAAGGCTGCGAAAGGTCGAAAATTCCATGGCTGTGTTCGACATGCCCACCGAGATCATACCGATTTTGCCATTTTGTCCATCGGGGTTACCCTGCCTGTCGAGGGGTACAATGCGGCGGGCAATTGCCCGCCCGGCATCACGGTGAGCCGGTGGGGGTGAATTGCTGCCGTTGGGGTAAAGACCGCCGCTGAAACCGGTATGGGCGCCGTCCATGCGAATGTACTCCGCGTTGCCCAAATCGCTGAGCGGCGGGCTGACCGGGAAAAAGTCACCCTCGCAAAGACTTTCCTGCCGTGCATGGGCAGGTGTCTGCCGGTTGATATGTGCAGATTGCGCTGGCTTTGCCTGGGCGAGGAAATGCAGCACAACGGTTAAGAAAACAGCAAATGATATTTTGACTTTGTTAGTCATGATTTTTGTGTTTATACCCCTTTTTGTCCGCCACGACAACCCCCAAACCGTCAGCCGGCGATATCTGTCAAATTAC
>NZ_JBRCOK010000138.1:0-5415 GCF_053501535.1 Bellilinea sp.
CCCGTCGACTTCGAGCAATCATTTCTCACCCTTTAATTGTGTCCACTAAATCGGGTAAAGCTCATCGCTCGACTTGACTTAAAACGCCCGCCGGCTGCGGTTTGACCGGTTTTAACTTTGAGAAAGCCGTGTGGATAAAAAACCATCTTGCCCAAACCCCTTGACTTATGATAGATTCAAAATCAAACCGATCGAAAACGGGAACTTTCCGCACAGCGCATCGTCTTATCTTAACGTGAGTTCGAGATAAGATCAAAACCCGGCATGCAATGCCAATGACCCCCACCTGCACCTCCCCCAAAATCGCAGGGGCGATTTTGTGGGAGGCGGGAGGGGGAAGAAAATTCGAAAGTTGATGTAAAAATGATTTATCCAGAATTGACGTTATTTAAGGTGGAACGGGTAAGCCCGTCAACCGCTGCATTTTTCGTAAACGAGGAAACCCATGGCAGAAACCGAATCGAACGATATCGAAATCATCGAAGAACCCCGTCCGCGCCGGCTGCGTTTTGACTGGCTGCTGGCGGTCTTCTTCCGTCCGGGGCGCACCATGCAGGCCGTCAGTCAGCAGGAAAAAGGCGTCTGGCTGGCGCCCCTGCTGGTGTTGAGCCTGCTGGCGTTGATCGTATCCCTGGCTGGCGGGCCGGCGCGCGCCGCCGCCGCTCAGCCGAGCGGCGAACTGCCGCCCGACTTTCAGTACTGGCCGCCCGAACAGCAGGAGCAGTACTTCCAGAGCCAGCAAAACCGCGCCAGCCCGATGGTCATTTACGGTCTGCCCGCCCTGGGCGCACTGACCGGGGTGTGGATCGGCTGGTTTTTGCTGGGCAGCATCCTGCATCTGGCGCTGACCATGGTCGGCAGCCGCGGCAGCAACACCGCCGCGCTCAATCTGGCGGCCTGGGCAAGCATGCCGTTCGCCTTGCGCTTCATCGTGCAGGCAGTTTACATGCTGACCACCCGCCAGGTGATTCAGGCGCCCGGACTTTCCGGCTTTTTAGCGGCCGATGCCGAGGGCTTTACCGCCTTTTTGCGCCCGCTGCTGGCCCAGGTGGATTTATATACCATCTGGATGATCATCCTGCTGCTGGTCGGCGCGGCGCCGTTGACTGGTTTGGGCAAGGGCAAAACCTGGTTGGCGGTGATTCTCTCGGTGGCCTTGCTGCTGTGTTTGCAGGCCTTACCCGGCTACATTGCCGGCCGGCTGAGCGGGCTGAACCCCACCCGCATGTTCTTCTAAGCGGGCAGTTATGACGCAAGCCAACGGTGCATTCATTCAAATCCGCGATCTGCGCAAAACCTACCTGATGGGTAAGCAGAAGGTGCACGCCCTGGCGGGGGTCACGCTGGATATTCCGCGCAACACCTTCACGGTCATCATGGGGCCCTCTGGTTCGGGCAAGAGCACCCTGCTGTACCTGCTGGGCGGGTTGGACCGCCCGACTTCCGGGCAAATCATCATAGACGGCGTTGCCCTCGACAAAATGGACGAAAACGAACTGGCGGTCTACCGCCGCAAGAAAATGGGCTTCATCTTTCAATCCTTCAACCTCGTCCAGACGATGAACGCGCTGGAAAACGTGGCTTTCCCGCTGCGCTTTGCCGGCGTCCCGACCGGTCAGCGCCGCAAACGGGCCCTGGAACTGCTGCGGCAGGTGGGGCTGGAAAACCGCGTGCATCACAAACCGACCGAGCTTTCCGGCGGCCAGCAGCAGCGGGTGGCAATTGCCCGCGCCCTGGCCAACCAGCCCGAGGTGATTCTGGCGGACGAGCCGACCGGCAACCTTGATACCGCCAGCGGTTTAGGCATCATGCAGCTGCTTTCCGACCTGCACCGCAGCGGGAAAACCGTCATCGTCGTCACCCACGACCCGCGCATTCACACTTTTGCCACCCATTCGGTCTATTTGCTGGACGGCAAAGTGGTCAGCGAAGCCGAATTTCAGGCCGCGGCTTCCTTTGCATTTCAAACCGCATCCGAAGAAAGCGATTCAAAATGAAAACCAAACTCCTCACCCTTTTGCTCTTTTTCAGCCTTGTTTTCACCCTGCCGGTGGCCGCCCAAAGCCCGGTTCTGAGCGTCACCGCCGATGCTTCCGCCAAAAGCGGCGCACCCGGCGCGGTGGTGGTGTACACCCTCACCCTGACCAACACCGGCTCAGCCGCCCTCAACCTGACTGCGCCGGACCCCGATTCGCTCAACGGCTGGCCGGCTTCGGTTACCCTGAACAGCATCGCCCTCAACCCCGGGGCAAGCACCACCGCTGTGGTTTCGGTGGCCATTCCCGCCAGCGCCGGCGATGGCAACATGGATGTGACCACCGTGCGCTTTCTGGATGGAAGCACCGAAGTGGGTAGGATTGGACTGACCACCACCGCCCGCCGCCCGCAGCCGACCGCCGCCGGCCGCCCGCTGCTGGTGCTGGATTCCTACGGCGTGAGCGGCGATCAGGAAATCACTCCCGGCCAGCAATTCGAGCTGCGCCTGACGCTGGTCAACCGCGGACAGGATTTTGCGCGTAATGTGCTGATCACCTTTACCGGTACGGACTTCCTGCCGGTGGATACCGGCGGCGTGCGCGCCCTCAATGAAGTGGACCCCAACGAAAAGGTTAACGTCTTTCAATCCCTGATCGCCAATCCTTCGCTCAGCGGGCAAAGTGTGGCAACCCTGACGGTCAATCTTTCCTACACCAATCTGGACGGCAGCGCATCCTTCACCGAAACCCTGACGATCACCATCAACCTCAAAAAACCATCGGTGGGCGGACCGGCGCGCCCAACTGCCACCCCCACGCTGATCAGCCGCCCGCAGCTGGTGGTCACCGCCTATCAGACCGATGTTGACCCCCTGCAGCCCGGCGCCATCTTCGAGCTGAAAATGGACATTCGCAATCTGGGTACCGCCAACGCCCGCTCGGTGACCATGGTTCTGGGCGGCGGCGCCTCGCTCAACGAGCAGGGCACCCCCGTGCCGGGCGGCAGCGAGCTTTCCACCTTTGCGCCGCTGGGCGCTTCGAATGTAATTTTTCTGGGCGATGTGCCGGTTGGCACGACCATCAGCGCCACCCAAAAGTTGATCGTCAATGTAACCGCCAACCCGGGGGCTTATCCTTTCAAACTTTCCTTCATTTACGATGACGAAAAAGGCAGCCGGCAGATCAACGATCAGGTCATCACCCTGTTGATTTACCAGTTACCGCAGGTGGAAGTCGGCTTTTACCGCGACCCGGGCATCTTCTACACCAATCAGATGTCCATGCTGCCGCTGCAGGTCACCAATCTGGGGCGCAAGACCGCCGTGCTGGGTAACATGCGCGTTACCAGCCCGAATGCGGATATTACCAACAACGTCACCCTGGTCGGCTCGCTGGAGCCGGGCGGCTACTTTACGCTGGACGCCAACATCATGCCCTTCCAGCCCGGCCCGCTGAATATCGAAGTCAACATCAACTACACCGATGACTTCAACCAGCCGCGCACCATCACCCAAACCCTGACGGTGGAGGTGATGGAAATGCCAGCGCCGGAATTTCCAACCGACGGCTTTCCGCCAGAACCGCCGCCGCCCGCCGAAGAAACTTTCTGGCAGAAGGTTCTGCGCTTTTTGCGCGGCCTGATCGGACTGGACAGCGCCGAACCCACCCCGCCGCCCGTCATGCCGGGCGAACAAATCCCGCCCGAAGGTGTCCCCGGCCAGCCGATTCCCGTGCCGGTGGAACCGCTGCCGCGCCCGAAAGGATGATCGCGCCACTGTGCGTACTTTTTAGCGGTATGACCGAATTGGAGGTGTCAACATGCGTTTTCTGGATCTGGTCAGGTTAATTTTCGACAATTTAGGCAGGCGCAAAGGCCGCGTAGCGCTGACCGCCATCGGCGTGGTGATCGGCACTGCCTCGGTCATCCTGCTGGTTTCGCTGGCCATCGGCCTGCAGCGCAGCGCCACCAGTCAGCTGTGGGGCATCAGCGACCTGAAACGGATTGATGTTTTTCCCGGCTGGAGCGAGGTGAATGTCGGGCCGGGGCCAATGGCGGTTGACCCTGTGACCGGCATGCCGCCGGGGGTCAAACTGCTCACCCCGAAAACGGTCGAAGAAATCCGTGCCATACCGGGTGTGGCGCTGGTCAGTGTTCGTCAGAATTTGAGCGGCGGCGCCTTGCTGAAATACGGCCGAATGGAAACCTGGCCGTGGCTGCAGGGGGTGGATGTGGATGACCTTGCCATGTACGAATTCAAGGCACAGGTCGGCACCACCCAGCTGGAACGCGGCACGGCGGTTGTGGGAGCATGGGTGCTCAAGAATTTTTACGACCCGCGCCAGCGCCCGGGACAGGAACCTCCGCCGCCGCCCACCCCGCAGGACATTGTCGGCCAGCAGGTGAAACTGGAAATTACCAAATGGACAGAAGACGGGCAAACCATTACCCGTACCTTTACCATCCGCATCGCCGGTGTGCTGGAAGAAGCGCGCGGCGAACAAGACGGCGCCATGTTTGTGCGGCTGGATGAAATGCTCAAATGGGAAGAATGGGTGCGCGGCAAACGGGTCAACTTCAACAAAGAGGGCTACAACCAGCTGCTGGTGCGCGCCGAAGACCCCTCGCAGGTGGTCGAAATTGCCGACCAGATTAACGCCCTCGGCTATCAGGCCTCCACGCCGCAGTCCTTTGTGGAAGGCATCAACAGTTTCTTCCTCGTCCTGCAAATGGTCTTTGGCGGCATCGGAGCCATCTCCCTGCTGGTAGCCGCCATCGGCATTGCCAACACGATGACCATGGCGATTCTGGAACGCACCCGCGAAATCGGCCTGATGAAGGCCATCGGCGCCACCAACCGCGATGTGCTCAGCATCTTTTTGGGCGAAGCCGCCGGAATCGGGCTGATCGGCGGCATCGGCGGGGTGCTGTTGGGCTGGGGCGGCAGTTTTGCCATCAACTTTCTGGCAACCACCTTCCTCGCCGGGCAGTCCAACCCGTATGGCGGACTTGGGCCGGGAATTGCCGCCGCAACGCCGGTCTGGCTGCCGATTTTTGCGCTGGTGTTTTCTACGCTGGTCGGGTTGATTTCGGGGTTGTACCCCTCCCTGCAGGCCGCCACGCTGGTGCCGGTCAACGCCTTGAAGTACGAATAAACGGCAGTTTGGGACAGACCCTTTCCCCACTCCCATTGGGGTTTTCGGCCCCCTCGCAACGGTTTGAGGCCGTTAATGCCATTCCGAGCGAAGCGACACTCACCAGTGCTGACGGGAATCTCCCCTCTTACTTATGGTAGGCCGTGCGGGAGACTGCCACGCTCGCTGCGCTCGCTCGCAGTAACTGTGTTAAAAGTCAAGGTGGAAGATGGGCGGAAATGGTTACGGAGCTGCCCATGAGGCCTTGTGACGAACCATAGCATTCATAATGGTCAACATCTTGCGC
>NZ_JBRCOK010000139.1:0-8626 GCF_053501535.1 Bellilinea sp.
CCGTCTAAATACAATTGATAAAAACGATCCAGCGCGGCAGCCTGATTGGGCGGCGGTTCGCCCAGGGCGGCACAGAGTTTCTCGGTGCGCAGGCGCAAATTCGGCGAACGACGCGCAATCAGCCCGCCTTCCATCACCGAAACCGGCTCGATCAGGCTCTCATCCAGTCCAAAACGACGGGCAATACTCACCCCAAACTGATATTTGGACTGGCACTGGCTGCTGACGACGTGAAACAACCCCTCCGCACCCTTTTCCACCAGCCTCAATAAAAGGTCAGCCAGTTGAGTGGCTTCCAGCGGACAAAAGAACACATCCGTAAAGCCCCTGACCGGCTTGCCTTCTTTCAGGTTGTAGAAGAAAAACTCCCCCAAGCTGCGTTGACCGGAAAGACTCCAGCCGTAAAAGTTAACCCGCGCGACAATCGCCTGCGGACAGGCTTCCAAAACTTGCTGTTCGGCCTGCCATTTGCTGCGTGCATAAACGCTCAACGGATGGGGAGTATCTTCTTCAGTGTAATCCCCGCGCTGACCGTCAAACACGGCATCGGTAGAAAGATGAACCAATCGAAAACCGTGTCGCGCGGCTGCGCGCGCCAGCGCTGCCGGCAGCTCGGCATTTACCTGAAAGGCGCGCTGCGGTTGGCGCTCGCACTCATCCACATTCGCCATGGCGGCGCAGTGCAGCACCACCTGCGGCTGAGTCTGCTCCAGTACGGCTTCAAGCGAGGACGGTTCGGTCAAATCAGCAGCAATTTGATGAAAAGGTGGATTGCGCAGCAGGTTGCGATGCACTACCCCGCTGACCTGATGATCAGCATGGTAACGCAGGGCAAAATTCAACCCCAGCAGGCCGCTGGCACCGGTAACCAGAATACGCATCATTCCAGCGTTCCCTGTTTGTAAGCCTCTTCAATCGGTCGGATGATCTCACGGATTTTTTCAATGGTCAGCCAATCGGTGTTGGTGTTGCTGGCGTAGCGGAAATTATCCGGCAGCGGTTTACCGCGGCTTTCCCACTCGCGTCCAAACCAGAGCGATTCGGCTGGCTGAACCACATACATATCCTCCAGCTCAACCGTAGTGCGGGATTCGTCCTCCGAAATCAGCACCTCGTGCAGCTTTTCGCCGGGACGGATGCCAATCGTTTCGATTTCCGCCCGCGGTGCAACCGCCTTTGCCAGATCCACCACTTTCATACTGGGAATTTTGGGAACAAACACCTCGCCGCCCAGCATTTGTTCTGCACAGCGCAGCACAAAGCGCACTCCCTGCTCCAGCGAAATCCAGAAGCGCGTCATCCGTTTATCGGTGATGGTAATCACGCCGTTCTCACGCTGCTTGAGAAAGACCGGTACCACGCTGCCGCGGCTGCCGACCACATTGCCATAACGGACACACGCAAAGCGGGTCGCCATACCACCGGCATAACTGTTGGACTGGATGAAGAGTTTTTCGGCGGCCAGTTTGGTGGCGCCGTACAGGTTGACCGGGTTAACCGCCTTATCCGTGCTGAGGGCAATGACGCGGCTGACGCCGGCATCCAGTGCAGCGTCAATCACATTGCTGCTGCCGAGAATATTGGTTTTGATGGCTTCCATCGGGTTATATTCACAAGCCGGCACCTGTTTGAGCGCCGCCGCATGAACCACCACATCCACCCCGTTGAAGGCGCGGTGCAGACGGTCTTTATCGCGCACATCGCCGATGAAGTAACGAAGCCGTTTGTCATCAAAACCGGCCTGGCGCATCTCGTGCTGCTTCAATTCATCGCGGCTGAAGACAATCACCTTCAGCGGGCGGTACTCATCCAGCAGAATACGGATGAACTTCTTGCCAAATGAGCCGGTTCCACCGGTCACCAGTACTACTTTATCGCTCCAGTCCATACAGGGTTCCTCCACTTCCGCAGGGGCGGGCCATGCTGCCCATCCGTCAGCGGTTCGTTATCCTTTCGGTTTATGAATCACAATCAGGGGGTATTGACCCTTTTCACCAAAATAATGCGGGAAGCGCTCTTCCAGCGCGTATAACAATCCCAACCACAGGCGGCCGCCCAACGCCCGGTGAATCACCGCCCGCAGAAAACGCACACTGACGCTGCGCCAGACCCAAATTTGGGGCTGCAGGTCAGAAAGTTCACGGCGCAGCCAGCCGGCATCCAGTTTTTCCACAAACGTGCCGGTGGGGGTGGAATTCGCAGAGGATTCAGCCGTCTGGCCCGTTTTTTCAGGCCGGCTTTCTCTTCTCCGCAGACGGGCAATTGTTTTCCCGATGGTTTCCATCAGCCGCACCAGCCAGCCCAGGCGGCGCATCAGCGGCGAATCCGTCCAGCCGTTGACCACTGCCAGACTGCGCCCGCCTTTCAGGACGCGGTACAGTTCATGGTAGGCTTGTTTTTGTTCGCCCAAAGGCAGGTGATGGAGCGTGTGCAGGGAAACCACTCCATCAAAAACATCGCGGCGGAAGGGCAGGTTTGCCACATCGGCGACCACATACAAACCGTGTTCACCCAGCCGTTTACGGGCTTCCCGCAGAGCCAGGATCGAAATATCGGCACAAACGCGGTAGCGGTAGCCCTGTGAATAGGTCAGGTATTCAGGGTATTGAACCGGACCAGAACCGGCATCCAGCAGAAAATCTCCCTGCGCGGCCAGGTGGCGGTTAATGCGCAGGTGGCAGCGGTGAATGTACTGGCGAGAAACCGGGCGCAGGTCTTCGTAACGCGCGTTTTGATACAGACCGCTGCTTGCCTGCTGCCAGCCGATCTGATCATAAAATTCGCGTACTTTTTGCTTGACCTGCGTCTCGCTCATCTCTGGCCGCCCACCTTTCAGGACTTGCCGCCATTGTCCTTGATATAGTCCCAGTTGACTGGTTCGCCTGCCAGAAAACGGAACGAACGTCGGTAACCTTCGCTTTCGCTGCCGGTCAGGGCGGTTTTCAAATCGGTATTCTTGTAATCCTCCCATAGCCGTACCAGATGCCACGGGAAAGGCTGCGGGTAATCAAAGAAGAAGCGGTAAGCATACTGCCACGCCTGATTGACCTGTTCGCGGCTGAGGCGGTATTCAGGCGGGTTTTCCAGAATGTGCCCCAGCAGTTTGAAATACGCCACCCATGAATCGGGATCGTAAGTAAAGCCGCGTTCACGGTAATGAGTCTTTCCGGCCACAATGACTGGCAGCCCCATCATCGCCATTTCAAGTCCAACCGTGGTGGTATAGACCAGCCCTACATCGGCAACTTCCATCAAGTCGTAGGTGTTGATTTCATCCTTGGCGCGAATCAGACGGATATTCTCCGGCAGGCGCGGAAGCACCTCCTGTACCACATCAGCCATGGACTGACCATGAGTGAGCACCTCACCAGGGTGTATGCGAATGACCAGCTGCACATCCGGCCGGCCGATGAAGTATTGCACCGTACGGCTGATCCATTCCGCCATGGATTTGGAAAAGACCTGCCGCCCCAGCGTGAGGCTGTCGCCGAGGACGTTGGTGGCCAGCAGTACCACCGGGCGTTGATCCAGCCCCAGTTTTTGGCGGGCCTGCTCGCCGCCTTCGGCAGGCTTTCCCTGCCACAGACGGGCAAAGTTTTCCCACATCGAAGCGCGCTGGCGGGCCATCATCAGGCTGCGCATCCGTTCCAGTTGATCTTCGCGCAGCGGCTGATCTTTGCTGGCTTCCCATAATTTACTGGTATCCTGGCGCATCACTTCGCTGTTGTATGCCAGCCAGATGCGCTGGCGCTGGTCGCTGAATTCGTAGGTCACGGTTGGCAGTTTGAGATGGCGGGCAACCCGATACACCACACCCAGTTCCTGAATGGTGCCGTTGGGAACGATGACCACATCCGGCCGATTCTGTCGCAGATAAGCCAGCACCGCCTGGGCAATTTCCCGGTTGCGGCTGAAGCGCAATTTGAATATCTCGGACTGCGGGTCAATTTCCTCCACCTGTAAGGTGTACTGGGAGTCAAAGGTACTGACTTCCTGTACCGCGGCTGCAACGTCGGCGGGTAGGGGGGTGTAGGGTGCGCGTACCGAAACGAACGAAATCGAGTCCATCAATGGACGGGCTTCTTCCAGCACTTTGCGGGCATAGGCGTTCTGGCGGCGCAGGTCAAAGCGGTTGATGTCGTTTTGCCAGTCGGCGTAGGGCAGGTAACCCAGGGTAACTTTGTGTCCCTGAGCGGAAAGCGCCATCCCCACCAGCGCGGCATGTTCAATCCAGTAATGCAGCGTGGCAAAGATGAAAATCTTTTTGCCGGCAGGGGCTTTCTGGCATAGTTCGGCCGCCTGCGCTGTGATTTGGGGTAAATGCGCCTGCAAATTCCGCAGGGAAAAACGTGTGCGCAGCGGTTTACCGCGTTGGCGCACCAGATAGTACAATTCGGCTGTGAAGGGGATATTTCCCAGAATGCGTTTGATGGTATCTTTTCCAGAAGGTGTCATATGTCAAACTGCCTCAATTTTCCATTCCAGGCGCGGTCGTACCGCTCCCAAACGAGTTTCGGGCCATTGCGTGCCAGGAGCGCCGGTGATATCCACCGTAAAGGTGAGCGCCTGCTCATCCTGAAAATAACGGCGCACACGATACGAACTGGCATTAATTCCAATCACAAAACGGCCTTCGTTCAACAAATCCGCCGGCAGGGTGCAGCGGCTGAGATAATGCCCGGCCGGACGCACGGTCATTTTTTCAAATATGTGCGGGTCATCCGTGTCAAAGGAAGTGAAAATGGTTTCACCGCGCATACTCATCAGGTAAATGCCCACACGCAGACCGGTGATCGGCGCATCCAGACAGTACTCCACTTCCACTTGATTGGCTTCCGCCGAGCGGATGGAATTGACCACCTCGCCGCGCGGGTTGCGCAGGCGCACAGCCAGTGGACGGAAGGGCATTGCGCTGGTGGGAACTTCATCCGCCTCCCAGATGCGTTCTCCCTCGCGGCTGAAACCGCGCGAAAGATAATAATCCACTGCCTGCGGAGTGGGTGCGCGCAGCGCCAGCCGCCCTTTTTCGATCACCAGCGTTTCTTCGGTCAGGCGCAGGATGGCCGACATGTTATGGCTGACGAACAATACCGTGCGCCCTTCACGGGCAACATCCCCCATCTTGCCCAGACACTTGCGTTGAAACTCGGCATCTCCCACCGCCAGCACTTCATCCACCACCAGAATCTCCGGCTCCAAATGCGCCGCCACAGCAAACGCCAGCCGCAGGTACATGCCACTGGAATAGCGTTTGACCGGCGTATCTATGAATTGTTCCACTTCCGCAAAGGCGACAATTTCATCAAACTTGCGCTCGATCTCGGTACGGCGCATACCCAGAATGGCGCCGTTGAGAAAGATGTTCTCCCGGCCGGTCAGTTCGGGGTGAAAACCCGTGCCGACTTCCAGCAGTGAGCCAACCCGCCCGTGAATTTCGGCTTCGCCTTCGGTGGGTTCGGTCACGCGCGAAAGCAGTTTGAGCAAGGTGCTTTTACCGGCGCCGTTGCGGCCGATCACCCCCAGCACTTGCCCCTGTTTGACCTCAAAGGACACATCCCGCAAGGCCCAAATGGTCTCTTTGGGTTTCCTCTCACCGCCTTTGAGCAGGCTGCCCAACGATTCGCGCAGGGTGCGGTATCGCTGCTCATAAAGCGCACCGAGACGGTATTGTTTTCCTAAACGATTGGCTCGAATGGCAATATCGCTCATATCATATCCGCAAAGATGCGTTCCATACGCCGGAAGTAAAACAAACCCGACACGAACAAAACCAGCACCACCCCCGCCGAAACCAGCATGGAAAGACCCGGCGGGTTGGTGCCAAACAATGCCCAGCGGAAGCCCTGAATGACACCCACCATCGGGTTCAACGCATAAACTGCCTGCCAGAAGGGGGATACCGTAATGACTTCTGCCGAATAGACCACCGGTGAAGCATACATCCAGGCCGTCAGGAGGAACGGCACCATGTGCTGAACGTCGCGATACTGGACATTGAGCGCCGAAAGCCACAACCCCACCGCCAGGGCTGCCAAAAGGGCCAGCAGCAAAAAGAGCGGCAGCCAGAGCAGGCGGACGGTGAACGGCACACCGAAGTAAATCATCATGGCTGCCAGCACAAGGAAGGAAAACACAAAATCAACCAGGCCGGCCGCCACAGCCGAAAGCGGGATGATCAGGCGCGGGAAGTAGACTTTGGTCAACAGGTTGGCATTTGTCACCAGACTGACGCTGGCGCGCTGCAGCGCGCCCTGAAAGAACTGCCACGGCAGCAGTGCGGCAAAGCCGAAGATGGGGTAAAACTCGTTGGGGATACCGGCATCCGGCTTGACGCCCAGAAAGCGGTTGAAAATGACGGTGAAAATGACCATGCTGAGCAGCGGCTGAAAAATTGCCCAGCCAATACCCAGCAAAGCCTGCTTGTAGCGGACTTTAATATCCCGCCAGGTGAGGAAATAAACCAGCTCGCGGTATAGCCACAGGTCACGCAGGTTAATCGCAATCCAGCCGCGCGCCGGTCGGATAAAAGTCACGTTGGTTTGTGCTCGTTCTGCCATATGCGTTGATTTCTCGGCGGCGGGAGGAGGAATCTCCTGCCCGTCCATTCTTTCCTCAAGCCTTAACAAGGCGATTCTGGCGGTACCATTCAATCGTACGGCGCAGACCTTCTTCAAAATCCGTTTTGGCGCGAAAGCCAAAGTAACGTTCAGCCCGGCTGATATCCAGCGCACGGCGCGGCTGCCCGTTGGGTTTGCTGGTATCCCACACCAGTTTGCCTTCAAAACCGGTCAGGCGGCGGATCAACTCCGCCAGGTCGCGGATGCTGATTTCAAAGCCGGAGCCAAGGTTGACAGGGTCAGGGCCGTTGTAACGTTCGGTTGCTAACAAAATTCCCTCAGCGGCATCCTCGACGTACAAAAATTCGCGCGTCGGGCTGCCATCCCCCCACACTTCCACCGTTTCCTGTCCGCTTTCCTGTGCCTCGATGCATTTGCGGATCAAGGCCGGAATGACATGGGAAGATTCGAGGTCGAAGTTATCGCGCGGCCCATAGAGGTTGACGGGCAGGAGAAAAATCGCATTGAAACCGTACTGCTGGCGATATGCCTGGGCCTGCACCAGCAGCATCTTTTTTGCCAGCCCGTAAGGGGCGTTGGTTTCTTCGGGATACCCGTTCCACAGGTCATCTTCACGGAAAGGCACGGGGGTGTATTTGGGATAAGCGCACACCGTTCCAATGGCAACAAATTTTTCCACACCGCGTTTCCAGGCCTGATGCATCAGTTGCACGCCCATCATCAGGTTGTCGTAGAAGAACTCGGCCGGGTGCAGACGATTGGCGCCGATCCCGCCTACATGGGCAGCCAGATGAATGATCACATCCGGGCGGGCGTCGTCCAGCAGCCGTTCCACGTCCTGCGGCTGCACCAGATCATATTCCGGATAGCGCGGGATGAAAATTTCATTCGCGCCGCGCTGGCGCAGCTTTTCGGTCACAAACGAGCCAAGAAAGCCGGCGCCGCCGGTTACACACACGCGCCTGTTTTGCCAGAATGAAGGGGGGGTTGAATTCACGCTGTCTTATCCTCCTCGGTTTGAATGGTAACTTTCAGGCCTTGAATGGTCAGCATTGGCACGGCGGGGTCGTCCACAATGTGGATTCCCTGCTCCAGACAGGTGAGGCGGCAAACATCGGCAACATCACCATCTCCGCTCAGACGGACGGCGGAATAGCCCATTTTGCGCACCTCTGCCAGGGTATGAATCACCCGTGAACGTACCAGCCGGTAGAGTTGGAACGAATTTTGAATGTAATCCAAGGTGAGGCGGGCGCGCAGCGCCAGCCCCTCCGGGGTGATGATATACCGTAATTTACGGCGCTCTACGCGCCGCACCTTGACATACCCTTTGGCGATCAAACGTTTGAGGTGCCAGTTAATCGTTCCAACCGCTACACCCAGCTGAGCCGCTAACGAAGCCTGCGTGGCATCCGGATCCTGTTCGATTTTTTCGAGGATGACAAGGTCGCGAGTCGATTCGGTCGAAAGTTCGGTCATATTCTAAAATTCAGTGGCTGAATTATAAACCGGGCGGCAGTCTGGGTCAAGGGCGCACCCTACCCGTCAGAGCCAAAATACCGGCTACAGGGGAGATTGCAGCCGGTTTTTAACCAAACGCTAATCTTGTTAACTTGTGGCTGATTATGGCAGTACGGGTTGAAAGGCTGCATCCAGCTGACGGAAGTTAATGACCG
This sequence comes from Bellilinea sp., assembly GCF_053501535.1. NCBI lineage: Bacteria > Bacillati > Chloroflexota > Anaerolineae > Anaerolineales > Anaerolineaceae > Bellilinea > Bellilinea sp. The sequence continues at coordinate 8,255 of NZ_JBRCOK010000139.1, forward strand.
CCAGACTGGTCTGGCAATTTGTGAGCATGGCAAAGTTAAGCGGTTCGGTGAGCGGCTGCGCCGCCAGATCGAACAACTGCACCCAAAAGATGCCCGGCGCAACCCCGTTGTGCAGGGTGACTTCATAACCGCCGGGGCCGTAGGCCGGAGCCAGGCCGGTAAATCCCAAAGTGTCCACATCCGTACCGGCCACATTGCCAACCACCGCAACGATGATGCCATTCAGCGGCCGGCCCTCCTCGTCAAAGACCTGGCCGGCTAAGCCCATCCACCCACAGGCCGGCTCAGGGTGGGCAAAGGGCGGGGCAAACAGCGGAGCCTGATCCAGTGGGATGAAGGGAGGCAGGGTTGGCGTTGGGGTGGGAGAAGGCA
>NZ_JBRCOK010000140.1:0-19015 GCF_053501535.1 Bellilinea sp.
GCTCGATGGGGAAGTTCAGGTCACCAAAAAATTCGATGAAAACGAGGAAAGGTTGTTAAAAATTCTACGGGCAGGCGACTTTTTTGGTGAAATGGCCATCATTCATGATGCGCCGCGTGCTGCAACGATCACCGCTTTAACGGAAGTTGAAGTACTCGAAATACAGCGAGAAACATTTACCCGGTTGTTGCAAAGCAACAGCCAGCTTTCACTGGCCATGGTGCGCGAAGTCAGCCGCCGTTTGCGGGAAAATGATGAGATGGCGATTGCGGATTTGCGTAAAAAAGCCGAAGAATTAAGTGAAGCCTACCGGCAGCTCTCTCAACAGGAAGCGGCGCGTCGCCAGTTTTTGACCACCATTGCTCACGAACTGCGCACGCCGCTCATGGCGGCCAACGGCTTTTTGCAGATTATCCGCAGCGGCGCATTACCGGAGGAAACCCTGCAAAGCGCTTTGGAAACGGTTGCGCGCAATTTAAAGGAAATTACGGCTTTGATTAACGATATTTTATTCTTGCAAGAGATGGAATTGATCCTGCCGGAGTTTCAACCAACCGATTTGAGCCAGATCATTCTGGAAGTTATCGAGACTTACCGTCCGATGGCTCAGCAACAGGGGATTGAATTGCAGGTCAACCTGCCGGCGGACGCCGTGCAGGTTCTTGGAGATGCAAAAAGTTTGGGGCGGGCGCTGGCAGCCGTGGTGGATAATGCCATCAAGTTCAGCCCAGACGGGGGTAAGGTTGGAATCAGTCTGTTACCCCATGAAAATTGGGCGGAAATTCAGGTGGAGGACTGCGGCGTTGGCATTCCATCCGAAGCGCTGCCTTTTATTTTCGATCGTTTTTACCATCTGGATGAAGTCAATGGCCATCTGTTTCGCGGTGCGGGGCTGGGGTTATCCATTGCCCGGCAGGTGATCAAACAGCACGGCGGCGAGATTGCCGTACAGAGCGCTTTGGGGCGGGGAAGCACCTTCCGGCTGCGGCTGAAGCGCGGTTAAACCGATCGGCGGCTTTTGATTTTCGGCCCCTGAGGGGTATCCATCACCTCGTATCCGGCGGCTATAATCTGATTGCGCAGTACGTCGGCATCCTGCCAGCGTTTTTCGGCGCGGGCCTGCTGACGCAGCTCAACCAGCCGTAAAATCTCGTCCGGGATTACTTCTTCAGGCGGCTGCCAGCTGGCCAGATTCAACCCCAGCACGCGGTCAAATTCCAGCACAGTGGCTTTCTTGACCCCATTGGGGAGGTTGGAGCGCACCAGTTCCCAGGTCAGCGCCATGGCGCGCGGCATGTTCAGGTCATCGTTGATGACTTCGAGGAATTTTTGCAGGTAAGCCGGGTCGGCTTGGGTCGGTTCGCCCCACTCGTAAAAAATGTTGCGCAATCGGTCAAGCGCTTTGGCAGCCCCGTCCAGCCCTTCCCAGGTAAAGTTCAATTTCTGGCGGTAAATGGCATTCAGGCAGAACATGCGGTAGGCGAGCGGGTCATAGCCTTCTTCGATGAGTGTTTCTACCCGCAGGAATTTACCGCTGGACTTGGACATTTTTACGCCTTCATCCAGCTGCAGAAAATAACCGTGCAGCCAGAAGTTGGCCAAACGAGTGCCGTAGCAGGCCTCAGTTTGGGCAATTTCGTTGGTGTGATGGACGGTGATATGATCTTCCCCTCCGCAGTGGATATCGAAAAAGGGTCCAAGATACTTGGCAGACATGGCGGAGCATTCAATGTGCCAGCCGGGAAAGCCAACTCCCCATGGGCTGTCCCATTCCATCTGCCGCTTTTGATCCTTGGGGCTGAATTTCCAAAGGGCAAAGTCGGTGGGATGCCGTTTTTCACCCATCTCGATGCGCGCGCCGGCCTGCAGTCCCTCAATATCCAGCCTGCCCAAATAGCCGTAGGAGGGCAGTTTGCTGGTGTCAAAGTAAATCCCATCCGAAGTGCGATAAGTGAAGCCCATCTCCTCGATGCAGCGAATGAAGTCAATCTGTTCCTGAATATGGTCGGTTGCCCGGCACCAGATGGTCGGTTCGAGGATATTCAGGCGTTTCAGGTCTTTGCGGAATTCCTCGGTGTAGTATTCGGCGATTTCCCAGGCGGTTTTACCGGCGCGGCGTGCTCCGGCTTCCATTTTATCTTCACCGGTATCGGCATCCGAAGTAAGATGACCAACATCGGTAATGTTCATCACATGCTTGACCTGATAGCCGTTAAACATCAAAACCCGCCGGAGAATATCTTCAAAGATGTAGGTGCGCAGGTTGCCGATATGGGCATAGTCATACACCGTTGGGCCGCAGGTGTACATACCGACTTCTGGCGGGTTAAGGGGTTGAAATTCGCGCAGACTGCGAGTGTAGGTATCGAACAAGACCAGAGGTGTCATGGAAGTTCTTTTCTCTTGATACTGTGATTTTCTTTTCTATATTTTACTCGATGGTCAGCAAAATAATCCCCCCAATCGTCAGTGACATTCCCAGAATGGTTTTGAGGGTAAGGGCTTCCCCGCCAAAGATTAACCCCATCAATGCGCCAAACAGCGGCGAGGTGAAAGCAATCGGCATGACCCGGCCGAGCGGCGCGCCTTTGATAGCGGTATAGAAACATAACATACCCGCGGCACCGGCAACAATGCCGCCACCAACGATCATGTAAATGAGCGCCTTGCTGCTTGCCAGCGGAACCGTTTTCCACTGCGGGTAGGAGGCTACAGCCAGTAAAACGAAGGCCACCAGCGTCCGAAGGGTGATGCCCATGGTGGGAGAAAGGTTGCCCAGATGTAAACCCTTCTTTTCAAAATAACCGCCTACTCCCCAGCAAATTGCCGCTAAAAGTGCAAAAATCTGCGGTTTCATCAGGCAATTCCTCCGTTTGGATGAAAGGTAAAGTAATCTTCAAAATGGGTCTGCCAGCCGAGCGGGAAAAATTCGCCTGTGGCAGAGTTTTGTTGATATCTGCCGATGTACTTGCCGGCGCGGATTTGGTGTAATGCTTCGACCAGTCGGTCAACATCGTCCTTCGAATTGTACAGGCCAAAAGAAATCCGCACCATGCCGGGGGCGTTGCGCCGGTCGCCGCTGATCATCTGGCTGCGGATTTGATCTGCCTCCTCCTCGCTGAATCCCAGCAAATGGAGCAGGTAGGGATGGGCACAGAAACATCCATTGCGTACGCCAATGCCGTATTCGTAACCCAAAATGGCCGCAACCAGAAAATGTGACATGCCCTCCAAATTGATTGGAATGACCCCCAGCCGTTGATCGGCGAACTCCGGGCGTGGATCGCCGTAAATATGAATGCCGGATAGAGATTGTAATTTTCGCAGCGCGTAGGCGGTCAAATCCGCTTCATGGGCAGCGACGGTATCCATGCCAATTTGTGCCAGCTGGGCGGCGGCAGCCGCCATAGCCACAGCGCCAATCGTGTTGGGGCTGCCGGCTTCTTCACGTTCTGGGGGTGCCGACCAGACCACCTGTTGTTTGGTGACAATTTCAACCTGACCGCCACCGCGCAGGTCGGGGTCGCCCTGCTCAAAAATATCACGCCGGCCAATCAGAGCGCCGCTGCCAAAGGGTGCATACATTTTATGTGCCGAAAGGGCGATGTAATCGAGATGGGCAGGATCATCCAGCGGAAGCAGGTTCACCTTGCGGTGAGGGGCAAGCTGGGCGCAATCCACCATGATTTGAGCGCCGGCATGATGGGCTTTTTCTGCCAGGCGGTGGATCGGGTTAATATAGCCGGTTACATTGCTGGCGCCGCTAATGGCTACCAGGGCAATTCTGCCGCGATACTTTTCAAGCAGTTCGTCGTAATGGGTTTCATCCAGTCGTCCATCCGGCAACAGGCGGACGTGCACCACATTTGCAACCGCCCGCCATGGTAAATCATTGGAGTGGTGTTCCATCTGGCTGATCAGGACGATGTTGCGCTGTTCGGAAAACGGAAAGCGCCGGGCAAGTTTGTTGATGGCTTCGGTGGTGTTCTTACCGAAGATGCACAGATGAGTCTGGCTATCTGCTCCGACAAAATCAAGCAGAAGAGAGCGGGCGGATTCGTAAGCGTGGGTGGAAAGCTGACTCTTGAAACCGGTGCCGCGGTGGACACTGGCGTAGTAAGTCAGGAACTGGTTGACGGTATCCTTAACGTGGAGCAGGGCGGGGGTGGAAGCAGCGTTATCCAGATTCACATAAGGGAGGGTTGCGCCGCTCAGGGTCGGCACAGGTGTGTCCATCCCGCAAAAAAGGGTACGAAAATCAGAAGGATTTGTTTTCATGGCCTCCTCGTGGGATTGTAAGGTTAACAGTTTTGTCAAACCACTTGCAAAATGGTGAGAAAACCGCTATACTAGTGGTAGATTTTGGTAGAAAGTGGGTTAAGGTGGTAGGAAGCGCCGGAAGCACCGGCGTTCCGCTGTTAAAAGGAGAATTGGAACAAATGTTCTTAGGCCAGTTTGAGCACTCCATAGATGAGAAAGGTCGGATGGTGATACCCAGCCGCTACCGCGACTTGCTTGAACTGGGTGGGGCGTATGTGACGCTCGGCTTTGATCAAAATTTGATGGTCTTGACAGCTTCCTCCTTTAAAGAGATTGCAGAAAATACCCGCAAAGTCAGTCTTACTGATGAAGATGCCCGTGACCTCAAGCGCTGGATCTTTGCCAACGCCGTTTGGGTAGAGGTGGATCGCATCGGGCGTGTCCTCATTCCGCAGCACCTGCGCGATAAAGCCCGCTTGAATACGGCCGTCGTCGTTGTGGGAGCGGGTGATTATTTTGAGATCTGGGCAGCCGAACTGTGGAACCAGCGCGTGAAACAGATTGAAGACTCTGAGCAGGCAGCAAAACGGTTTTCATCGTTTGATATCCGCCTGTGACCGGTGGCAAAGGGATGGCCAAAGCAGAGGCAGTTCCTCACCACCAACCTGTACTTTACCATGAAATTATACACGCTTTAAGGCCGCAAAGCCCGGGGAGATACGTTGACGCGACCGTTGGCGCCGGGGGGCATGCCTGGGGGATACTGGAAGCAAGCGCGCCGGATGGGCAGCTTTTAGCGCTGGATAGAGACCCACAGGCGCTGGCAATCGCGAGCCAGCGCCTGTCTGTATATCATCCGCGTGTGATTCTCGTCCATGCTTCCTACACTCGACTGCGGGAGGAACTGAGCCGGCTTGGATGGACACAGGTCAACGGCATTGTGTTTGATCTGGGGGTTTCCTCCATGCAACTGGATCAGGCAGAACGTGGATTTTCCTTCCTCGCCGACGGGCTGTTGGATATGCGTTTCGATCCCACCACCGGTATAAGCGCTTCTGATCTGGTCAATACCCTTTCGGAAGAGGAATTGACCGAATTGATCTGGCGTTATGGGGAAGAGCGTCATGCCCGGCGAATTGCCCGTGAAATTTGCCGTTCGCGTCCGCTGCACACCACTGTAGAACTGGCGCAAATTGTGGAGCGGGTAGTCGGCGGGCAGCGCGAGCGCATCCATCCGGCAACCCGTACTTTTCAGGCTTTGCGGATTGCGGTCAACAATGAGCTGCGTGCGCTGGAAGAAGCGCTCCCGGCGGCAGCCGAGTCGTTGGCGAGCGGCGGCAGGCTGGCGGTGATTTCCTTTCACTCTTTGGAAGACCGGATTGTCAAACAGTTCTTCCGCCGTGAAAGCAAAGACTGTATTTGCCCACCGGAGCAGCCGGTATGTACCTGCAATCACCGTGCAACCCTGCGGGAAATTACCCGCAAACCGATTCTTCCCTCTTCCGAGGAAATTGAGACGAACCCAAGAGCCCGAAGCGCAAAACTACGCGTAGCAGAAAAAATCTGAACTGGCATGACAATTGCAATCCATACCCCAAAAGAAAGAATAAATCCTTGAACGGAGCAACTTCCAAGATGAATCAGCGAATCATTCAAGCCTATCGCCAAGCCCCATGGCGCGTTCAGCTCCAGTGGATTGGTTTGTTTTTGCTGATACTGGTGGTAGGGATGCTGATTGCGGGTGTGTATGTGTATGTCAGCGGACGGGCTGCCGAAACTGGAGCGCGTATCAAAAGCCTTGAGCTGGAACGGGAAGGGCTGGCGATTCGGATTGCAGATATGCGCACCCAGCTGGCTCTCTTGAACTCCTCGCAGGTGATGCTGGAACGGGCGGAAAAACTGGGCTTTCGCCCGGCAGAGCGTGAGGATCTGGTCTATCTTCCGGTAGAAGGGATAAGCGTCCGTGAGGTGGTTTTTTTGGCTCCGCCACCGGCTGCCATTCAACGTGAAAACAAACTGCTCCGACCGGCTTATACCCAATCGCTGTGGGATTTGCTGTATCAAAGCGCTTATCAATTCATGAATACGAGAGGGGGGCAGCGTCCATGAATGGCGGTATCGGGCGGATGCGATTAATTGGAGCAGTGTTTGTACTGCTGAGTGCGGCGATTGTTTATCAGATGGTTCGCATTCAAAACAGCGAACATTCCCGCCAACTGGTGGAAATGTTTGCTAAAACATATAACCAGCAGGTACGCGTCATCATTCCGGAACGCGGTAATATTTATGACCGCTGGGGTAATTTACTGGCAGGTAATAAGGAAGTATACGAGGTGGGCATTGCTCCACAGCAGGTGATCAACCCCGAAACGGTTGCCAGAGACCTGGCAGCGGTATTAGAAGTGGATTATTACGATACCCTTCGTAAGGCTGAATCCTATCGGAAAGAGGGCAACGAGCGTTACGAAGTCATCAAGGATTTTGTTCCGGCCGAAAAAATTCGCATGCTGGAAGAAAAGGTCAATGCTTACGAGCAGGCGGAAAAACCAAAGAAAGGGCCTGCCCCCTCGCTGGTTGGTGTATTCTGGCGTCCGCACCTTATTCGCAGTTATCCCGAAAATGAACTGGCTGCCAACGTGCTGGGTTTTTATAATTACCTGGACCGCTGGACCGGCAGGGGTATGCTGGGGCTGGAAGAGCAGTATAATAACCTGCTTGCAGGGAACAAACAGCAGGTCATCCTGCCGATGAATCCCACCGAAATCCAGGAAATTCCTGAAATTCCGCCGGGTGCAAGTTTGATTACATCGCTGGATCGGGATATTCAGGCAGCCATGGAACGGATTATTGACCAGGCCGTTGAAGCCAACGGCGCAGAGTCAGGCACATTAGTGGTGATGGATCCAAAAACGGGTGAAATTCTGGCGATGGCAACCACGCCGCACTTCAACCCCAACGAATACTGGCGGTATGGTGAGGTCTTCCCATTGGGCAGCTACTTTAACCGGGCGATCAGCCAATTGTACGAGCCCGGCTCGGTATTCAAAGTGTTGACCATGGCTGCCGCCATAGATGCCGGAGCGGTTCAGCCCGAAACACCCTTCGTGGATGTTGGTGCGATTGAAGTGGGCGGTATCTGGATTTACAACTGGGACCGCGGTGCGTGGGGTCCTCAGGACATGGTTGGTTGCATGCAACATTCTTTGAATGTGTGTCTGGCCTGGGTAGCTCAGGAATTAGGCCCTACCCGGTTTTATAAGTACTTGCAGGACTTTGGAATCGGGCGTTATACCGGCATTGATCTGGCTGGCGAGCAGGTTTATCCGCTAAGTTTGCCCGGTGATACCAACTGGTATCCGGTCAATCTGGGCACCAATTCCTTTGGACAGGGTGTGGCTGTTACCCCCATTCAGATGATTACGGCAATTGCTGCCATGGCAAACGATGGCAAAATGATGGCGCCGCATGTCGTCAAAGCCTACATTCAGGATGGCGTTCAGTATGCGGTCAATCCACGGGTGATTCGTCAGGTGGTTAAACCCGATACTGCCCGGACGATTACCGATATGCTGGCTGCTTCGCTGGAGAACGAGGCTTCTAACGCTCTGGTGGAAGGTTATCGGATTGCCGGAAAAACCGGAACGGCGGAAATCCCCGGCCCGGGTGGTTATACCAGTATGACCAATGCCTCGTTTGTCGGGTGGGGGCCTGTAGATGATCCCAGGTTTATTGTATATGTCTGGCTGGAAAAACCGACCAGTTCGCCATGGGGTTCGGTGGTAGCAGCCCCGGTATTCAGTCAGGCGGTTGAGGAACTGGTGGTGTTGATGAAAATACCACCCGATGAGGTCAGGCAACAACTGGCAAGTCCATGAGGTGAATCGTAGATGTTAACGCTGGCGGATGTTTTCGAAGCCCTGAGTGGTGTAAGACCCCAAGCTGCCTCGCTGGTCATCAGTGAGGCTGCAATCGATTCTCGCCAGCTGATACCGGGCTCAATGTTTGTGGCGCTGAAGGGTGAACGCAGCGATGGTCATGACTATGTGGGCGCAGCGTTTGAACGGGGTGCGCACCTTGCGTTGATTCAGAGAGAGGTGGTGGTTGACCGGCCGGTAGTGGATTTACGCACCCTGGATTTCAGCGAGGGTTGGGAGTTGCCCGACCCGCCGTTTTGTATTCGGGTTGAAGACACCCTGCAAAGCCTGCAAAAGCTGGCGGCTTACTGGCGGCGCAAGCATGACCTGCGCGTGATTGGCATCACCGGTTCGGTGGGTAAAACGACCACCAAAGAACTGATTACCGAGGTTTTAGCCCAGCGTTACCGCGTTTTGAAAACACAGGGAAATTTGAATAACGAAATCGGACTGCCGCTTACTTTGCTGCGATTGACGGCAGCCCATCAGGCGGCTGTTTTGGAAATGGGTTTTTATGTGCCCGGGGAAATTGCCTTTTTGTGTGAAATTGCCCAACCACAGGTGGGGGTGATTACCAGTATTGGCACCGTCCACGCTGAACGGGCCGGATCTCAGGAGATGATTGCCAGAGGCAAATCGGAGCTGGTGCAGGCATTACCGCCGGCGCCTGGCGGTGTGGCAGTTTTGAACTGGGATGACCCGTGGGTGCGTTGGATGGCAGACAAAACCCGTGCGCAGCTGTTTACCTATGGTTTGGATGCTCAAACTGATCTGTGGGCCGACCAGATTGAAGGACTGGGGTTGAAGGGGATTCGCTTCCGCCTGCATTTTCGGAATGAAATGATTCATTTGCGGGTTCCCATTATTGGACGGCACTCGGTGCATACCATCCTCCGGGCGGTGGCAGTTGGTCTGATTTCGGGGGTCAGCTGGCAGGAAATACTCTATGCCTTGCAGCACAGTCAATCTCAATTGAGGATGGTGACGGTCAATTTGAGTAACGGAGCAATGATTCTGGACGATTCCTACAACGCCGCGCCCGAATCAACCCTGGCGGCTTTGAATTTATTATCCGAGATGAATGGCAGAAAAATTGCTGTGCTGGGGGATATGCTGGAGCTGGGGATTTACGAGCAGCAAGGCCATGAAAAGGTAGGGGTTCGGGCGGCAGAAGTAGCCGATACGCTCATTACTGTTGGAAAACTGGGGCGAATCATTGCCGAATCGGCTCACCAAGCCGGTCTGCCTTCCTCGAAAATCCACATCACCGATGGGGTGGAACAGGCAACCGACTTGCTGCGCGGTATATTGCGCGAGGGAGATGTGGCTTTGGTCAAGGGTTCGCACGGCTTGCGCATGGATCGCATCGCAGCTGCCCTGGAGGTCGAATCATGAGAGAAACATCCCTTGCGCTGGCGCTTAGCGGTTTGAGTTTTATGCTGGCCATCATCTGGGGTTCGCCGTTGCTGCGGGTGCTGCGCCATTTTCGAATTGGGAAAATCATCCGTGTTGAGGAACCGGATCGCCACTTCACTAAGATGGGCACGCCGACGATGGGCGGGGTGATGATTTTGCTACCGGTCATGTTATTGACCATCCTGTTGAATGCCGCCTCGTTGATTGGGGTAACGGTGCTTGGCCGGTCGGTTTTGCTGCCGCTTCTGGTACTGTTCTGCTATGCCGTACTGGGTGCTCTGGATGACTGGGAAGGTATCCGTGGCCCGCGGCGTGGTTTGGGAATGCGGGCACGCACCAAGTTTATCGTTCAGTTAATTCTAGCCTTGGGAATTGCCTTTGGGTTGAAATATGTTCTGGAAGTGCCGGAGATGTTCTGGCCTGGCTTTGAAGAACCGATTTCATTAGGCGTCTTTTACATCCCAATTGCAGCTTTCATCATTGTTGGAATGTCAAATGCCGTCAATTTTACCGATGGGCTGGATGGTCTTGCCGGCCTGATTTCCGCAACAGCCTTTGCAGCCTACGGCGGAATTGCCCTGCTGCAGGATCAGGTCTTTCTGGCGCGCTTTTGTTTTACGCTGGTGGGTGCCATCTTCGGCTTTTTATGGTTCAACGTCCATCCGGCTGAATTGTTCATGGGAGATACCGGTTCGCTTTCCATTGGGGCTACGCTGGCAGTGGTGGCATTGATGACCGGTCAGTGGTTGTTACTGCCGATAATCGCCATCATCCCGGTCAGCGAGGCGTTGAGTGTGGTCATTCAAATTCTGTATTTCAAAGCCACAAAGGGAAAACGCTTTTTTAGAATGGCCCCATTGCATTATCACTTTGAACTGGGCGGCTGGAGTGAAACGCAGGTTGTGCAGCGTTTCTGGCTGGTGAGTCTTTTATTTGCCATGTTGGGTGTGGCGCTGGCGGTGGTGTGATCATGAAGAACTGGCGGAATTTACGCGCGTTAGTGATTGGGGCAGCCCGGCAGGGACTGGCGCTCAGCCGTTACCTGGCCAGGCGCGGCGCACGCGTGATTTTGAACGATCAACGCAGTGATGACCAGTTACAGGCTGAAAAAGATGCTATGCAGGGATTTGAAATCGAATGGCGTACGGGAGGGCATCCGCTGGAATTGCTGGACGGTGTGGATGTGGTTTTTGTTTCGGGCGGCGTTCCGCTGGAACTGCCGTTGCTGGTAGAGGCAGTGCGGCGCGGTATTCCGCTTTCCAATGATTCACAATTGTTCCTGGAACAGGTAGCCTGCCCGGTGATTGGAATCACCGGCTCAGCCGGCAAGACTACCACTACCGCGCTGGTCGGGCGGATAGCGCAGGCGGATGTTCGACCGCCCAACAAAGCCTGGGTGGGCGGCAATATCGGGAACCCGCTGATCGAATTTCTGGAAGAAATTAAGCCGGATGACCGGGTGGTGTTGGAACTTTCCAGTTTCCAATTGGAATTGATGAGTGTTTCTCCACATGTGGCGGCTGTATTAAACATAACCCCCAATCACCTTGACCGGCATAAGACCATGGAATCTTATGTGGCTGCGAAAGCTCATATCATTGATTTTCAAAAAAGCGGGGACATTGCCATTCTAAATCGTGAGGACAATCGCTCATGGGGATTGCGTGATCGGGTTAAAGGGAGATTGATTACCTTTGGAGTTGAGCGTCCATTACAAAAATTAGATGGTACTTTTTTGAAAGAGGGTCATATTTACTGGCAGTGCAATGGTGATTTGGTAATTCTGCTCTCTGCCAGCGAGATTCTGCTGCGCGGTGAGCATAACCTCTTGAATGTGCTGGCGGCCTGCGCAATTGCGATGGCAGCCGGTTTTTCGCCAGATTCCATTCGCGAGGGAGTACGTGGTTTTCGGGGTGTGGCTCACCGCCTTGAGCATGTTCGCACCTGGCGGGGAGTGGAATGGTATAACGACTCGATTGCCACCGCGCCGGAACGTGTTCGGGCTGCCCTGCGTGCCTTCAATGAACCCATTGTCCTGCTGCTGGGTGGACGGGACAAACACCTGCCGTGGGACGAACTGGCTGCCGATATCCGCCGGCGGGTAGATCATGTGGTGGTGTTTGGGGAAGCCGCCGAGAAAATTCAGCAGGCGATTGGAACACCGTCCTTCGGTGAACGGCCTTTTACCATTACCCGCTGTGATCGGTTGGAAGAAGCAATTCAGGCGGCGGCCGATGTGGCAGAGGCCGGCGATGTGGTGCTGCTCTCTCCGGGCTGCACCAGTTTTGACGCATTCAAAGACTTTGAGGAAAGAGGGGAGGTATACCGTTTATGGGTGAACAGACTGCCGTGAATTCCAGAATCGCTTCACCACTGGGTGAAAGCTCCGTTCGTCCGATCCGGCTGGGGATTGATGTGCCATTGGTGCTCGCCGTGATGTTTCTGCTGGGTTTTGGCATTTTGATGGTCTATTCGGCTTCGTGGCAGCCTTCCATGCTGGCCGAAAAACCGGTCACCTACTTTTTCCTCAACCAGTTGCGCTGGGTGTTCGTCGGGATAGGGGCTGCGCTGTTCTTTATGTACGTGGATTACCGCCGCTGGAAAAAGTGGCTGGTACCAATGGTTTTGGTGATGATCGTTTTACTGGTGTGGGTCGCTTTCTTTGGGGAAGTGCGTTTCAACTCTCGCCGCACCCTGTTCAATGGTTCGGTGCAGCCCTCGGAACTGGCCAAACTGGTCATTATCATTTACCTTGCCTTCTGGCTGCAATCCAAACAGGAGGTGCTGAACAATATCCATTTTGGACTTATTCCGATGATCACGATTCTAGGGTTAACCGCCGGGTTCATCATGTTGCAGCCTGACCTGAGTGCAACCCTGACTATTCTGGTGCTGGGTGGTTTGATGTTTTTCCTGGCGGGGGTGGACTGGAGGCAAATCATCTTGATTCTGATTTTGGTAGGGGGAATCGGGGCATTCTTTTTGCTTGTTTCGGATACCGGCCGGGTTCGATTTGAACAGTATCTGGTGGCGTTGCAGGACCCGGTCAATGCCCACGATCACATCAAGCGGTCAATTGAATCGATTGTACGCGGTGGTTTTTTCGGTGTCGGAATTGGTAAAGGATCATCAAAATTTGCTCTGCCGGTATCGCACACCGATTCGATTTTTGCCGTGATTGCAGAAGAAACCGGTCTGCTGGGTGCGGGCGTGGTGGTGTTGACCTATATGGTGCTGATGTGGCGGGGCATGAGCATTGCCCGCAAGGCTTTGGATATGCAGGGACGCCTGCTGGCTGCCGGTTTGACTTTTTGGATTACACTGGAGGCCATTTTGAATATGGGAGTCATGGTCAGTGTATTCCCCTTTGCCGGTAATGCTTTACCGTTGATCAGCGCCGGCGGATCGAACCTGACCATGACCATGGCGGCAGTTGGTCTTATTCTCTCGGTTGGCAGGGTAGCCAATCACAAAAAAAACGAAGAAGAAGGGAGAGCATTTAGTGCGGTTGTTAATTTGCGCCGGGGGAACGGGCGGCGGGGTGTATCCCGCGCTTACCGTTCTTCACACAGTCGGAGATGATGCCAACCCCGTTTTGTGGATCGGAGGGGAGGACGGCATGGAGAAGGATCTGGTGACTCGCCAGCAAATCCCCTTCCGTGGCATTCCTGCGGCCGGTGTACATGGTGTAGGGCTGCGGGCTTTGCCGGGCAACCTGCTGCGACTGGCAAAAGGTACGCTTGCCTCTCGCAAGATTTTGCGCGAATTTCAACCGGATGTTCTGTTCTTCACCGGGGGATATGTGGCTGTCCCAATGGCATTGATGGGAATTCCACGAAACAGTCTGCTGTATGTACCGGATATTGAACCGGGGTTGGCTTTGAAAACCCTGGCGCGCTTTGCCGACTGCATTGCAGTCACGGCGGAAGAATCCCGCTCGTTTTTCCCCGCCTCGAAACGCATCGTGGTCACCGGTTACCCGCTCCGACCGGAAATTTTGAAATGGAATCGCTCCCGCGGCAGGGAGTGGTTTGGCATTGCAGAAGATGAAAAGGTTTTGCTTGTGTTCGGAGGCAGCAAGGGGGCGCACAGTATCAATCAGGCAGTGTGGTCAGTGCTGGAAGGTCTCCTTACGAACCTGCATGTCATTCATGTTACCGGGCAGGCTGACTGGCCCTTGGTGGATGCCTGCCGGAATCAATTGCCGGGGGAATGGCTTTCTCGCTATCACGTATTCCCCTACTTACATGAGGAGATGGGTGCTGCCCTGGCAGCAGCAGACCTGGCAGTGTGCCGTGCCGGAGCTTCGACTCTGGGTGAATTGCCTCATTTCGGCTTGCCGGCAATTTTGGTGCCCTATCCCTATGCCTGGCGTTATCAGAAGGTTAATGCAGATTATCTTGCCTCACGCGGGGCAGCAGTCGTAGTGGAAAATGATCGCCTGGCCGATGAGCTGTTACCGACCGTTTCTCAACTGATGGGTGATGAAAATCAAATGAAGGCGATGCGCAAGGCGATGCTTGACCTCGCTCAACCGCACGCGGCGGAAAAAATTGCGGACTTGCTGCGGGAACTGGCACAATCTCCCGCGCAGAAAGGCAGGTTGACCACATGGTGAGCCTTAATGTCGTCTTCTGGCTGCTGGTCATTTTGTTTGCCCTGGTAGGCGGAGTGCGTGGCTGGGCGCGCGAGCTTCTGGTGACCTTTGCGGTGGTGCTGGCGATGTTCATTGTCACCGTATTGGAGCGTTTTGTGCCGTTCATCCGAATCTTGCGGGAAAATGCCCCGGACACCCTTTTCTGGATGCGGGCAATTGTGCTGCTTTCGCTGGTTTTCTTTGGTTATCAAACTCCCAATCTACCCCGTATTGCTCAGACCGGTAAGTTTGCACGCGAACGATTGCAGGATATTCTTTTGGGTTTCTTCCTGGGCGCTGTCAACGGTTTTATGGTGTGGGGAACATTGTGGTGGTTCCTCCACAATGCCAATTATCCATTTCCAATTATTACTGCTCCCGATCCGAACACGGTCATGGGACAGGAAGCCTTGCGCTTAATCAATCTTTTGCCGCCCGAGTGGCTGATGGCAGAAACCGGTACGCCGATTATCTACTTTGCAGTAGCCATTGCATTTGTCTTTGTTCTGGTGGTGTTTATCTGATGAAACATGTGCATCTTGTTGGGATTGGTGGTAGCGGCCTTTCGGCAATAGCCCTCTTCTTGAAAGAGAAGGGCTATCGGGTGACGGGGTCTGACCGGGTACTTTCTCCCTTGGCGGCGCAACTTGTCAGCGAAGGTATTACGGTCTATGCCGGGCATGATGCTGCCAATGTGCGCGGTGCAGATGTGGTGATTCGTTCTTCGGCAGTGCCAGTCGAGAATCCGGAAGTTCAAGCAGCGCTGGCTGCGGGAATACCGGTGCTCAAGCGGCAGGAATTTTTAGAGCAACTGAGTGGGGAGCAAAAGGTGCTTGCAATAGCCGGGACGCATGGCAAGACAACCACCACCGCCATGCTGGCATGGGTTTTAACCCGTTTGAATCATGATCCATCCTACCTGATTGGCGGGGTTTCAAAAAATCTCAAGCGCAATGCCCATGCTGGAAGCGGTAACTGGTTTGTGATCGAAGCGGATGAATATGACAATATGTTCCTTGGCTTGAAGCCGGACATGATCATCCTGACTACGGTGGAACATGATCACCCGGATTGTTTCCCCACCTTGGAAAGTTATTTGAGTGCCTTTGCTCAATTTATCGGGCGGTTGAAACCCGGTGGTGTGGTGATTGCCAACGCTGACAACCCAGCCGCTGCCGATTTGGCGGAGAAATTTCGTCAACGCGGTGGATCAGGCATAACCTATGCCCTTCAGGCATCAGCCGAAGTGCGCGCCAGCCTGATGGGTGTCAACCAGAGCGGAGGTTTTGATTTTGAGGTCACGTTAGCGGCAGAAAACCTGCCGCCTGCCACTGTGCGGGTCGGTTTGCAGGTGCCGGGCAGCCATAATGTGATGAATGCCACTGCAGTAGTGGCGGCCTGCCACTGGCTGGGAATCTCCCTGTACGAGGCAGCCCAGGCCTTGGCAGAATTCAGCGGTACGGGCAGAAGATTTGATGTGTTGGGAGAAGCATATGGTGTCATTGTGGTGGATGATTACGCTCATCACCCGACTGAAGTGAATGCTACCCTTTCGGCTGCAAAAATGCGTTATCCACAGCGGCGCATTTGGGCAGTATGGCAGCCGCACACCTATTCCAGAACATTGACATTGATGGATGGCTTCACCCGTGCATTTCAAATGGCGGATGAGGTGGTGGTAACCGAAGTGTATGCCGCGCGGGAAAGAGATGAGGGTTTTTCTGCCGCGCAAGTGGTAGCCCGTATGGCTCATCCATCCGTCAGATTTATTCCGACCTTGAATGAAGCGGTAGATTTCCTGTTGAAAAATTTGAAAAAAGGGGATGTCTTGCTGGTGCTTTCGGCTGGAGATGCCGACCAGATCAGCGCACGAGTTTTTTCGGGTTTGAAAGAAAAGGAGGTGGCAGATGTCTGATTCCAAGAAACGAACCTATACCTCATCGGTTTCGGTTGTTCCTGCTTTGCGGTTGGAAAGCGCGGAATTTCAAACGCGGAAAGAGCCGCGCCCCCAGCGCGAGTGTTTGACTTCCCGCCCGCCGGCATTGGACAGCAATCGGGAAGATTTACTCAACCGCCTGATCGAGGCAATCAAGGCGCTTTAGGAGATTAGCAGGTGAACTCACCCGTAACCCCTCTTCCGCTCAAAGAGTTGCGTGAGCAATTTGGCCAACGGCTGCAAGAAAATGTGCGGCTGGCGAACTACACTGCTGCACGTGTAGGCGGGCCGGCGGATGCGTTGCTGGTGGTCAACAGTGCGGATGAGTTGGAAAAATGCGTAAAAACGTTGTGGGAGATGAAGATTC
This sequence comes from Bellilinea sp., assembly GCF_053501535.1. Lineage (NCBI taxonomy): Bacteria > Bacillati > Chloroflexota > Anaerolineae > Anaerolineales > Anaerolineaceae > Bellilinea > Bellilinea sp. The sequence continues at coordinate 16,530 of NZ_JBRCOK010000140.1, forward strand.
CCTTCCTGCTTTTGGGCGGAGGCGCCAACGTGCTGGTCAGTGACCGTGGCTTTCATGGGGTAGTTTTGCTCAACCGGGCACATACGATTAAGATCCATGCCCAAAATGATCCCCCCACTGTTTGGGCTGAATCGGGCGCTAACCTTGGCATGATTGCACGGCAGGCGGCACTGCGTGGTTTGAGCGGATTGGAGTGGGCGAATAGCGTGCCAGGTACGCTGGGAGGGGCAATTTACGGCAACGCCGGGGCTTTTGACGGCGATATGCAGAAAAATTTACTGATGGCAGAAATCTTGCACCCGCAAGAAGGTAAGCAAACCTGGTCAGTTGAAAAGTTCGGTTATGAATATCGCAGCAGTGTATTGAAGCGAAGCGGGACACAAGCGGTAATTCTCTCTGCCACCCTAAAACTGGAAAAAAGCACTCCAGAGGCCGTTAAGGAAAAAATGGACGAATTTTCCAATCGCAGGAAACAGACCCAACCACCGGGCGCCAGCCTGGGTTCCATGTTCAAGAACCCGCCGGGTGATTACGCCGGGCGACTGATTGAAGCGGCCGGTTTGAAAGGGATGCGGATTGGTGGTGTGCAGGTCAGTCCGGTGCATGCCAATTTCTTTGTCAACAGCGAAGCGGCTACGGCCAGCGATTACCGACACTTAATCGAGATTGTTCGCAATACTGTTGAGGAAAAATTTGGTGTTCGGTTGGAACTGGAAGTGGAACTGGTTGGGGATTGGTCTGATGGTGAAACCACTTTAAAAGGTGAGCAATGACAGATAAGATTACAGTTGGAGTTTTCTTCGGTGGGCGTTCCGGTGAGCATGAGGTTTCCTTGCTCTCGGCTCGATCTATTCTTGCCAATCTCGATCCTGCAAAATACCACCTGATAGAAGTCGGTATTACCAAAGAGGGACAGTGGCTGAGTGGTCAGGATGTTTTAGAAGCCTTCCAAACCGGTAGAACTGCGCACTTAACTCCGGTGGCAATGTTACCCCATGCGGGGGATGCCACGCTGTATTTCCTGAAGGATGGGCGGGTTGAACCGTTTACCCGGCTGGATGTGATTTTCCCCGTTTTACACGGTACTTTTGGGGAGGACGGAACGCTGCAGGGCTTATTTGAACTCATCGGTGTTGCTTATGTGGGAGCTGGGGTGCTGGCTTCGGCAGTTGGCATGGACAAAGCCTTGTTTAAAACCGTTCTGCGCGCCTGCAATTTGCCGATTTTGGATTATCTGGTGTTCACCCGCCGGATGGTGGAGGAGGATGCAGAAAAGGTAATCCAGGCCATTGAATCGAGCCTCCAATACCCCGTTTTCATTAAACCGGCAAATTTGGGCTCCTCGGTGGGGATAACCAAATGCCGAAACCGCTCGGATCTGGTGGAGGGTTTATACGAAGCAGCCCGCTATGACCGACGCATTATCGTCGAGCAGGGCCTGGAAAAGCCGCGTGAGATTGAAGTAAGTGTATTGGGAAATGAGCAACCGGAAGCTTCGATACCCGGCGAGGTCGTTCCTGGCGAGGATTTTTATACCTATTCGGCAAAATATCTTTCCGATAATTCTCGTCTGCTGATCCCTGCCCCGCTGCCGGAGGAAGTCAAACAAGAAATTCAGCGGATTGCGCTGGAAACCTACCGCGCCATTGATGGTGCCGGCATGGCAAGAGTGGATTTTCTGGTAGATCGTCAAACCCATCAAATTTATATTAGCGAAGTGAATACCATTCCGGGTTTTACTCAAATCAGTATGTACCCCAAACTTTGGGAAGCGAGCGGACTGCCCTATGCGCAGTTAATAGACCGTCTGATTGAGCTGGCCTTTGAACGCAAAACAGACCGCGACCGAACCGAGTTTCATTATCGGAGGGAAGGATGAGCGTGAATTCAACTTCCGCAATTAATCGAGCCGAGCAATTGCGTCAACGGCGGGCGCAAAAAACAACCAATCGGGCTTCCGCAGCGCGGAAATCTGTGCCGGTCAAATCAACAAGCGGGGCTAAAGCTGGCCCATCCGTACTGTTGAAGGGATATCACGCCAGCACCAGCGTTCCACTGCGGAAAATTCCGCCCATGCGGGTTAAAAGGCAGTATTACTATCCGCTGGGGGCCAGCGGTGCGGAAATTCGCCTGCCGGCTATCCCGTTGGTGAACCCGGGAATGCGTCTGGTATCCGCAATTTTGCTGGTTTTATGTGCAATGGCTCTGTACACACTTGGTTTCAGTGACCAGTTTGAGGTTCAAAGTTTTCAAGTGGTGGGTTTGCAGCGGCTATCCTATGCCGATGTGGAGGCGGTTTTGCGATTGGAGGGTTCACAAATCATTGAATTCGATCCGGGGCAGGCGCGAGAGGCGTTGATTGCCGCTTTTCCAGAACTGGCTTCCATTGATATCCAGGTGGGCTTACCGGCTGAGGTTATCATACAGGTGGTTGAACGCCAGCCGGTGATGATGTGGGACAAGGGTGATCAGGTTTATTGGGTGGA